>NZ_JBFULV010000145.1:0-12849 GCF_054049715.1 Rhizobacter sp. P5_C2
GCGCCGGGCGCGGCTGCGCGGTCGAGCTGGGCGCCGCCGGCGCCACCGTCTACGTGACCGGCCGCAGCACGCGCGCGCACCCCGCACAGAGCTACGGCCAGCTGCTCGGCCTGTCGGACATGACCGCCGTGCCCGGCAGCATCGACGACACCGCCGACGAGGTGACGCGTGCCGGCGGGCACGGCATCGCGGTGCGCTGCGACCACACGCAGGACAACGAGGTGGCCGAGCTGTTCGCCCGCGTGCAACAGGAGCAAGGCCGCATCGACCTGCTGGTCAACAACGCCTGGGGTGGCCACGAAACCTTCGACGGCGTGTTCAACGCGCCGTTCTGGGAACACCCGCTGGCCCACTGGGATTCGATGATCGACCGCGGCGTGCGCAACCACCTGCTGTCGAGCCGGCACGCCGCGCCGTTGATGGTGCGGCAAGGCCACGGCCTGATCGTCACCACCACCTTCTGGGACCGCGGCCGCTACCTGCGCGGCAACCTGTTCTACGACCTCGCGAAGGCCGGCATGACGCGGTTGGCTTTCGGCATCGCCGAAGAACTGCGGCCGCACGGCGTGGCCTCGGTCGCGCTGTCACCGGGCTGGATGCGCACCGAGTTCGTGCTGGCCGGCCACCACACCGACGAGGCGCACTGGCACGAGCGGCCTGCCCTCGCGCGCACCGAATCGCCGCGCTACCTGGGCCGCGCCGTCGCGGCGCTGGCGGCCGACCCGCAGGTGATGCGCCGCAGCGGCCAGGTGCTGCGGGTGGGCGACCTGGCGCAGGACTACGGCTTCACCGACATCGACGGCCGACGCGTGCCGGCCTTCGAGATGGATGAAGCGTCGCCGTGAATCAGTGAGCCGGCACCGCGTCGCCTGAGACCGCCGCGGCGCCGTTGTCGACCGCGGTCGGCGCCAGCAGCTTGCCGAACACCAGCTTGACCCCCAGCAGCACCACGCCGGCACCCCCGACCAGCGCCGCATGCAGGCCCCAGAACTGCTGCCCCGGCATCGTCTCGAGGAAGCCCGCCAGCCAGCCGACGAAGGTGTTGGCCAGGAACAGGTGCAGGTAGTAGGTGCCCATCATCAGCCCCTCGAGCTTGTGCGGCGCGGTGCGCGAGTACAGCGCGAGGCCCACCGGCATCACGTTCGCGAAGCCGATGTCGTTGAGCACCGCGTAGCCGATCGCCCAGCCGAAGCCGACCTTCTCGTGCGAATGCTCGACGATGCCGGAAGCGATCATCAGCAGCGCCGGGGCCGACGCGGCGATCAGCGAGCCCAGCGCCATCTTCGTGATCTCGTCGGGCTCGCGGCGGCGCGTGGCCCACCAGCGCCAGAACGCGATCGAGCCGATCATCGCCGCGGTGCTGGCAATGGCGTCGATCGCCTGCAGCCAGGTCACCGGCACCTGCCAGCCGAACAGCACCAGGTCCATGTACTTCTGCGACCACAGCGGGAACGCGTTGTTGTACTGCTGGTTGCCGACGACCGTCATCATCAGCACCGGGATCAGCGCGACCAGCAGCACCAGGCGCTTCTTCTCGGTGCCGCTCATCGGGGTGCGCGGCACGGCGGCCGCCTTCTCGGCGCGGCGATCGCGCAGCGGCTCGGGCGGCAGGTGGCGGCGGCCCCTGAGGTAGACGAACAGGCCGATCACCATGCCGACGCCGGCGGCGCCGAAGCCCCAGTGCCAGGCCACCTTCTCGCCGAGCGTGCCGCAGACGATAGGCGCGAGGATCACCGCGATCTGCACCGCCAGCATGAAGATCTGGAACGCGCTCGCGCGCCGCTTGTCGCCGGGCGCGTACAGGTCGCCGACCTGCGCCGCGATGTTGCCCTTGAAGCAGCCGACGCCGATCAGCAGGCACAGCAGCGCGATGAAGAAGCTGGCCTCGAAGGCCATCAGGAAGTGGCCGGTGGCCATCAGCACCGCGCCGATCACGATCGTCTTGGTGCGGCCGAGCACGCGGTCGGCCAGCAGGCCGCCGAACAGCGGCGTCAGGTAGACGAAGCCCGCGTAGAGCCCGAACACGACGGACGCGAGCTGCTGCGGCGAGCGCAGGCCGGTGACGCTCTCGATGGCGCCGCGCACCGCGTCGATGCCGGCGACGTGGCCGATGTTCTCGGGCAGGAACAGGTAGTTGGTGAGGTACAGCACCAGCAGGGCCTGCATCCCGTAGTACGAGAAACGTTCCCAGAGCTCGCAGAAGGCGAGCCAGCCGAGGCCGGCGGGGTGGCCGAAGAAGGCACGGTCGTTGGAGGCGGAGGTGGACACGGGTAGTGGCTTCCGAAAGAAATTGGGTAATCCGCGACTGTCGCTGAAATGGCCGGGCGGCACAACTCGCGGTGACCCGGCATGCTCAGCGCGCGGCTTCGTACAGCTCCAGCGGCAACCCGTCCGGATCGGCGAAGAACACGAAGCGCCTGCCGGTGTACTCGTCGACGCGGATGTCTTCCACCGCGACGCCCTTGCCTTCGAGCGCGGCCTTGCACTGCGCGACGTCGTCGACCTCGAACGCCAGGTGTCGCAGGCCGCGCGCCTCGGGGTACGACGGCCGCGGCGGTGCGCCCTCGAACGAGAACAGCTCGACCTGCGAGCCGTCGGGCAGCGCGAGGTCGAGCTTGTACGAATTGCGCTGTGCGCGGAAGTGCTCGGCGAGCACCGCGAGCCCGAGCGTCTCGGTGTAGAAGCGCTTCGAGGCCGGGTAGTCGGAGCAGATGATGGCGGCGTGATGGATGCGCAGGAGCATCGGGCGATTGTCGCGGCTCTCTACAATGCGCCCCCTTTCGCCTCAGATCGAACCCGCGCCCATGGACCTCGTCGTCAACGAAGAACTCAAAGCCTACATCGACCCGTTGACGCCCGACGAACACGATGCGCTGGAACGCAGCATCCTCGCCGAGGGCTGCCGCGACGCGCTGGTGCTGTGGGGCGACATGCTGGTCGACGGGCACAACCGCTACGGCATCTGCCGCCAGCACGGGCTGCCGTTCCAGACGGTGCAGAGCACGCGCTTCCAGTCGATGGAAGACGTGCACCTGTGGATGATCGACCAGCACCTCGGCCGGCGCAGCCTGTCGGACTACCAGCGCGGCGTGCTCGCGCTGCGCAAGCGCGAGATCGTCGCCGGGCAGCGCGCGCGACGCCTGGCGGAGCCGGCCGAGGGCGCCCCTTCCGCGCCGGCCAGCCAGGCACCCACGCTCGACACCCGCGAGGCGCTCGCGAAGGCGGCCCGCATCAGCAGCAACCAGGTCGTGCTGATCGAGAAGATCCGCAAGCAGGCAGCGCCCGAGCTGGTCGAGGCCATCAAGGCCGGCACGATCTCGATCAACGCCGCGGCGGCCGTCTCGAGCCTGCCGGCCGCGGAGCAGGTCGCCGCGGCCGCCGCCGGCAAGGACGAGCTGAAGCAGGCGGCGAAGCGGGCGCGCGATTCGCGCCGCAGGGCGCCGGCCGATGAAGGCACGGCAGAAGCGCAGCCACAAGCGCAACCCCAGGAACCTTCGAGCGGCGGCGCCGACACGGTCGATGCGCTGCGCCAGCGCGTCGCCACGCTGACCACCGAGAACGCCGCGCTGAAACTGAAGATCGCCGACCTGCACGCCCAGCTTCGCGCCAACGCCGGCGAGGCCGACACCGCGCCGTTCTGATCCACGGTATAGTTTCCGGATGATGGATACACATATGTGTATCCACGAACCGGAGCTGCCGATGAACACCAAAGACGCCGGGATGCGGATCCGCATCGAGCGCGACCTGCGCGATGCCTTCGTGCGGGCCTGCCAATCCCAGGGGCTGGCCGCCTCGGAGGTGCTGCGCGACTTCATGCGCAGCTTCGCCGCCAAGCACTCCGCCGAGCAGGCGCAGTTGTTCGGGCAGTCTCCCAAGCCCGAGCGGCCCTGAAGGAGCGGCCGATGATCGTCCTGAAGGAAACCCAGGCGAAGCTGCTGGCCGCGCTGCAGGCAGTCTGCGGCATCGTCGAGCGGCGCCACACGCTGCCGATCCTCGCGAACGTGCTGATCCGCAAGACCGGCAGCTCGATCGCGTTCACCACCTCTGACCTCGACATCGAGGTCGGCCACCAGGCCGAGCTGGGTGGCGATGCCGGCGACTTCGCCACCACGGTGTCGGCCCGCAAGCTGGTCGACATCCTGAAGGCGATGCCGCCCGACCAGGTCGTCACGCTGACGGCCGAGCCCGGCCGGCTGCGGCTGCAGGGCGGCCGCAGCCGCTTCATGCTGCACACGCTGCCGGCCGAGCAGTTCCCGCTGGTCGCGCGCGCCCCGCATGCCACCACGCTGCAGTTGCCGCAGGGCGTGCTGAAGTCGCTGGTCGACCAGGTGAGCTTCGCGATGGCCACGCACGACATCCGCTACTTCCTGAACGGCATGCTGTTCGCGACCGACGGGCGGCGCGTGCGGCTCGTCGCGACCGACGGCAATCGGCTCGCGCTGGCCGAAGCCTCGGTCGACGCCGACCTGCCGACGCAGCAGGTGATCGTGCCGCGCAAGGCGGTGCACGAGCTGCAGCGCCACCTGCGGGAAGGCCGCGACGACGAGGCCAGCGTCGAGATCCGCCTCGCGCCGGCGCAGGCGAGTTTCGAGTTGAACGGCATCGGCTTCGTCACCAAGCTGATCGAGGGACGCTTCCCCGATTTCGAGCGCGCGATCCCGAAGGCGAACCCGCATGCGGTCACGCTCGGCCGCGCCGCGCTGCTCGAATGCCTGCAGCGCGCCTCGCTGATGACCAGCGACAAGTTCCGCGGCATCCGTCTGAGCTTCGCACCGGGCGCGCTGCGCATCGTGTCGAGCAACGCCGAGCGCGAGGAGGCGGATGAAGACCTCGACATCGACTACGGCGGCGTGCCCCTTGAGATCGGCTTCAACGTGACCTACCTGACCGAGGTGCTCGGCGAGACCGATGCCGAGATGGTGACGATGGCGCTGCAGGACGCCGGCTCGGCGGTGCTGTTCACCTTTCCGCAGCGCAGCGGCTTCAAGTACGTCGTCAGCCCGATGCGGCTCTGACGTGGACCTCGACGTGAATCGAGGGGTCTTGATCGATAGTTTTTTACCATCGACTTGATTCAGTCAATTAATCCCGCAAATGCTGCAGTGCGGTCAAAATTCGCTTCGCCAGTTCGCTTTTTTCATCCAACCAAGCACACCAAGGAAATCAAACGATGTCGCTGATCAACACCCAAGTCCAGCCGTTCAAGGTCGAAGCCTTCCACAACGGCAAGTTCATCGAGGTCACCGAAGCCAGCCTGAAGGGCAAGTGGTCGACCCTGATCTTCATGCCGGCCGCATTCACCTTCAACTGCCCGACCGAAGTCGAAGACGCGGCCGACAACTACGCCGAGTTCCAGAAGCTGGGCACCGAGGTCTACATCGTCACGACCGACACGCACTTCGCGCACAAGGTGTGGCATGAAACCTCGCCGGCCGTCGGCAAGGCCAAGTTCCCGCTGATCGGCGACCCGACGCACAAGCTGACGCGCGCGTTCGGCGTGCACATCGAAGAAGAAGGCCTGGCGCTGCGCGGCACCTTCGTCATCAACCCCGATGGCGTCATCAAGACCGCCGAAGTGCACGACAACGCGATTGCGCGTGACGTGAAGGAAACGCTGCGCAAGCTGAAGGCCGCGCAGTACGTCGCCAAGAACCCTGGCCAGGTCTGCCCGGCCAAGTGGAACGAAGGCGCCGCCACGCTGACGCCGTCTCTCGACCTCGTCGGCAAGATCTAAGACCTCTCTCTCGTTTTTCCCCTGTTATGCCGCTCTGCGGCCCCGCCTTCGGGCGGGGCCTTGGGCGGAGCTCTACCCGAACACAACAAACACAAGGACCGATCACATGTTGGACGCCACCCTCCAGGCCCAGCTCAAGGGCTACCTGCAACGCCTGACGCAGCCGGTTGAACTGGTGGCGTCGCTCGATGACCGCCCTGCCTCGGCCGAGATGCGCGAGCTGCTCGAAGAGATCGCCGGCCTGAGCGAGCTGGTGAGCCTGCGCGTGGACGGCACCGACGAGCGCCGTCCGTCGTTCAACATCAGCCGTGCCGGTGCCGGCATGGGCGTGCGCTTTGCCGCGATCCCGATGGGCCACGAGTTCACGTCGCTGGTGCTGGCGCTGCTGCAGGCCGGCGGCCACCCGCCGAAGGTCGAGGCCGAGGTGATCGAGCAGATCAAGTCGCTGACGCGTGAAGACGGCGGCGATTTCGTGTTCGAGACCTACATGTCGCTGACCTGCCACAACTGCCCCGACGTCGTGCAGGCACTGAACCTGATGGCGGTGCTGAACCCGCGCATCAAGCACGTAGCGATCGACGGCGGGCTGTTCCAGGGTGAGGTCGAAGGCCGCCAGATCATGGCCGTGCCGACCGTCTACCTGAACGGCGAGGTGTTCGGCTCGGGGCGCATGGAGGTCTCGGAGATCCTGACCAAGGTCGACACCGGTGCTTCGGCGCGCGTCGCGGCCAAGCTGGGCCAGAAGGATGCGTTCGACGTGCTGATCGTCGGCGGCGGCCCGGCCGGCGCGGCAGCGGCCGTGTATGCGGCGCGCAAGGGCATCCGCACCGGCATCGTTGCCGAGCGCTTCGGCGGCCAGACGCTGGACACGCTGGGCATCGAGAATTACGTGTCGATCCTCGAGACGCAAGGCCCGAAGTTCGCGGCCGCGCTGGAAGCGCATGCGCGCGTCTATGAGGTCGACATCATGAACGGCCAGCGCGTCGCGAGCCTGGAGCCGGCGGCGCAGCCGGGCGGCGAGATCACCGTGACGCTGGAGAACGGCGCGGCGCTGAAGAGCCGCAGCGTGATCCTGTCGACCGGCGCGCGCTGGCGCAACGTGAACGTGCCCGGCGAGGCCGAGTACAAGAACAAGGGCGTGGCCTACTGCCCGCACTGCGACGGCCCGCTGTTCAAGGGCAAGCCGGTGGCGGTGATCGGCGGCGGCAACTCGGGTGTCGAGGCCGCGATCGACCTGGCCGGGCTGGTGGCGCACGTCACCGTGGTGGAGTTTGCCGACACGCTGAAGGCCGATGCGGTGCTGGTGAAGAAGCTGCACAGCCTGCCGAACGTGACGGTGCACACCAACGCGCAGACGACCGAGATCACCGGCGACGGGCAGAAGGTGAACGGCCTGGTCTTCAAGGACCGCGCGACCGGCACCGAGCACCGCGTGGAGCTGGCGGGGGTGTTCGTGCAGATCGGGCTGGTGCCCAACACCGAGTTCCTGAAGGGCACGCTGGAGCTGAGCAAGTACGGCGAGATCATCGTCGACGCGCGTGGCGCGACGAACCAGCCGGGGGTGTTCGCGGCGGGTGACGCGACGACGGTGCCGTTCAAGCAGATCATCATCGCCGCGGGCGATGGGGCGAAGGCAGCGCTGTCGGCGTTCGATCACCTGATCCGCACGCCGGTGGCGGCTTGAGGTAGGCGGACGGGAGTCTGAGCGAACAACCCCCCGTTCGCCCTGAGCCTGTCGAAGGGCCTGCTTGCAGGGCACCAAGGCTTCGACAAGCTCAGCCCGAACGGGGGTTGGTGTCAGCCCGAATGGAGTTCGGTGTCAGCCCGAATGCAGTTGGCGTCAGCCCGAACGGGGGTTGGTGCGCATCGGTTTTACCCTGCGTGAGTTCCATGCCTCACGACCTGCCACCCCTGCGTTGACGACAGCCGCAGCGTGACCCGCAGCGGGCAGGCGCCGTCGAACTCCATCTGCAGTTCCGGCACCTCGACACCGCGCCCCGACACCCAGCGCCGCAGGCGGTTGCCGTTGGTCTGGAACGGCGCGATGCCGACCAGGCGATCGACACGGCAGCCCTCGCCGCGCGCATTCAGCTGGTCCACGAACGCCTGCGCCACCGCGATGGCCTCGACGGGCCGGTGCTCGGCCTTCAGCCATGCGAAGCCGGCGATAGCCAGCCCCACGATGGCGGTTGCAGCCAACGCCGCCAGGCGGCCGCGTCGAGACAAGCGTGGAATCATCGGCAAGATGCGCAAGTGATGGTCAATGGGCCCCTAGCCCGGTGGATTCTCGCAGGCAGAATGGCCGCCCGATGATCCACCTCACCCGACTCACGATCCAGCGCGCCCGCGCCGAGCGCCTGCCGCAGATCGCCGGCAGCCTGACCTTCACGACCGTGCTGTCGGTCGTCCCGTTCCTCGCGGTGTGCTTTGCGCTCTTCACCCGCTTCCCGATGTTCAAGCGGCTCGAGGACGCGATCGAGGAGCACCTGCTGCGCAGCCTGCTGCCCGAAGAGATCTCGCGCACCGTGCTGCGCTACCTCGCGCAGTTCGCGACCAACGCCGGCGGGCTGACGCTGGTCGGCTCGCTGTTCCTGGTGGTCACCGCAGTCGCGCTGCTGCTGACCGTCGAGAACGCGTTGAACCAGATCTGGAAGGTGAAGAAGAACCGCCCGTTCCTGAAGCGCGTCGGCATGTACCTGCTGATGATCGGCCTCGGCCCGCCGCTGCTGGGCGTGAGCCTTTGGGCCACGTCGTACGCGGTGAGCGCCTCGGCCGGCCTGATCCAGACGCTGCCGCCCTGGGCCAAGTTCGGTCTGACGCTCGGCCCGGCGCTGATCGGCTCGATCGCGATGGCCGCCCTCTTCCACTACATGCCGAACACCCGTGTGCGCAAGCGCGATGCGGCCATCGGCGGGCTGATCGCCGGCATCGCGTTCGAACTCGGCAAGCGCGGCTTCGCGGCCTATGTGCTGAAGCTGCCGACCTACAAGACGGTGTACGGCACCTTCGCGGCGTTTCCGGTGTTCCTGCTGTGGGTGTACTTCTCGTGGCTGGTGACGCTGGCGGCGGCGTTGATCACGTCGAACCTCGCGCGGGCGAGGAAGCCGCAGCCGGCGGTGAAGAAGCCCGCCAAGGCGTGATCCACGCCACTCACGCGCCGGCGATGCCCTCGAAGGCCAGTACCGGCTCGAACTCACGCAGCGTGGCGTAGAACGCCTCGGCGTTCGCCGCATCGAAGAAGAGCGGCACGCACAGGCGAAACACGACGGCGCGCAACACCAGCTGCCGTCGAAGCGACTGCGGAAGGTCCAACAACGCCAGCGATGCCACCGGCTCGCGATGCCACGCGACGCTGTCGGCCACGAGCACCGCGTGTGCGTACGCCACCGGCCGGAAAGCCGGCGAGATGTCGATGACGACCGGCGCGTCACCATCGAACAGGATGTTGCCCGCCAGGTCGGTGTGGACGAACTGGCTCGGCAGGTTGATGGGCTCGCAGCGGGATTGCAGCGACGACACCACCGCCTTCACACGATCCGGCGTGGCATCGGGCACATGGCGCTCGCTCCAAGCCACCCGGGTGGCTTCGGTCCATGGACTGGTCCACACGTCGAACGCCGCGGGTTTGCCGACGCCGCGGACTGCACGATGAAAGTCGGTGGAAGCCGCGAGCTTGTCGGCCATCCGCCCTTCGACGAAGGCGCCGTCGAGGTAGCGCGTGGCGCCCCACCCTTGCTCGCACCACATCCCCTTCAGCGACCGGACGGGCGCAGCCACCTTCAGGCCACGGAAGTCGACGCCCTCCAGTGCATCCCCCAGCCACTCGTACTTGGAGACTTCGTCGACCGGCTTCAGCACCAGGTTGCCGGCACGCACCGAACGCCCTTGCCCGCCCGGCAAACGCTCATGCAGCGGGGCATCGGTGAAACGGCGGACCGCTTCGTCCATGGCCAGCACCCCTCACCCGCCGGAGGGATCCATCGCCAGCACGGCCTCTTCGCCGCAGATCGGTTTCAGTTCATCGGCCATCGGCGAATGCATCCGTTGCGGCGACCAGTTCGGAGATGATCCCTGGCTCCATCGACGAATGCCCCGCATCGGGCACGACGACCAGCTTCGCCGACGGCCACGCATCGGCCAGCGCGAAAGCATAGCGCACCGGGCAGATCACGTCGTAGCGGCCATGCACGATGGTGCAAGGCAGGTGCGCGATGCGCGGCACGCCGTCGAGCAACTGGTTGGGCGTGAGGAAGGCGCCGTTGACGAAGTAATGCGCCTCGAGCCGTGCGAGGTTCAGCTCGAAGACCGCGTCTTCAGGCCGCAGCGGCTCGACCGGCAACGGGATGAGCCGCAGGCAGGCGCCCTCGTAGTGGCTCCAGCCGCGCGCCGCCGGCGCATGCACGGCGGGATCCGGATCGCTCAGGCGGCGCTGGTAGGCCGCGACCAGGTCACCGCGTTCCTCCGCCGGGATGGCATGGGCGAACGCCTCCCACTCCTTCGGGAAGAACTGCCGCATGCCGTGCAGCCACCACTGCTGCTCCTCGGTGCTGGCGAGCCAGATGCCGCGCAGGATCAGGCCCAGGCAGCGCTCCGGGTGCGCCTGCGCATAGGCCAGCGACAGCGTGGAGCCCCACGAGCCGCCGAACACCAGCCACTGCGCGATGCCCAGCCGCTCGCGCAGGCGCTCCAGGTCGGCGATCAGCAAGGGCGTGGTGTTCTCGCGGCATTCGCCGGAGGGCGTGGACTTGCCGGCGCCGCGCTGGTCGAGCAGCACGATGTGGTAGCGGGCGGGGTCGAAGAAGCAACGGTCCTTGGGCGAGGTGCCGGCCCCGGGGCCGCCGTGCACGAAGATGACCGGGATGCCGGCGGGATTACCGCTGCGCTCCCAGTAGAGCGAGTGCAGGTTGCCGGCGGGCATGAACCCTGTTTCCAGCGGCTCGAGGGGTGGGTAGTGGGTGCGCAAGGTCATGCGCACTGACTTTAGGCGAAAACCTCAGCGGAACGGGCAGCGGCAACACAGCCGCGGTGTGCGGACCGGTGCGCCGCAATCGCGGCCGCAGCGCGGCAGCGACAGCAGGTGATCGGCCCACTCGCCGCGCTCGGTGCGGGCGCGCAGGTGCGGCGGCTGGCCGGGCTCGCGCACGACATCGAGGTAGACCCACTGGCGAAGGGGCGTGTCGACGACGTAGTAGCGCTCGAGATCGAGATCCATGCAGCGGATGGCCTGGGCGATGGCTATGCGCCATTTGCGCTGGCTGTGGCCGATGTGGGTGATGAGCGCGTGGTGCGAGAGGTGGCCGGAGAGGGTGATGCAGTTGACTTCCAAGGCTTTCATCTCGGCTCCTCGATCACGCTTGGTATCGGAACGGTCTCGAATCGTTTCTCATCGTCACCAATATAGAAACGATGCAGACCACAATGGATATCAAACTTATCTTTTAACTGTGCATAGAGTGTGGAGAGAAGTTGCTCAAACGCGGATGCTCGCGGGCATGAAAAAGCAGCCCGCCAAGTTGTCGGCACGCGAGGTGTTCGCGCGGAACCTGCGCCGCGCACGGCGCATGCGGGAGACGACGCAGGAGGCGCTGAGCCTGGAAGCCGGTGTCAGCCGGCCGTATGTGGGCAGCCTTGAACGCGGTGCGACCAACGTGTCGATCGACAACATGGGGCGCCTGGCCGATGCACTGCGGGTGCCGCTGCGCGACTTGGTGGATCCGGACAAGTTCACCGACCTCGACGAGGCCTGATCGAGATCGCGCGAGCGGTGTAAGAACCGGCTCGCCGGGCGCGACGCATCCGGATCCTCACTCTCGGGAATCCGCATGTTCACTCGTCGCCAGTTCTCCACCCGCGTTGCCGCGACCGTCGGCCTCGCTGCCACGGCTCGCCTTGCCGCGGCTCAATCGGCATCGGCACCCACGGCAGCCATGCCCGCGCCGGGCGTGCGCAACGTCGTGCTCGTGCACGGCGCGTATGCCGATGGGTCGTGCTGGTCCGACGTGATCACGCTGCTGCAGCGCGCCGGGCTGCGCGCCACCGCGGTGCAGAACCCGTTGACCTCGCTGACCGACGACGTGGCCGCCACGCAGCGCATCCTGGCGCTGCAGGACGGCCCGACGCTGCTGGTCGGCCACTCGTGGGCCGGCACGGTGATCAGCGAGGCGGGCGTCGACCCGAAAGTCGTGGGGCTGGTCTACGTGGCGGCACGGGCGCCCGATGCGGGGGAAGACTACGGCGCGCTGGCCGCAAAGTTTCCGACGCCGCCGGCAAGCGCCGGGCTCGTCAAGTCGGGTGGGTTTGCGCAGTTGAGCGAAGAGGCCTTCTTGCGGGACTTCGCGGGTGACGTGCCGGTTGAGAAGGCCCGCGTGCTGTACGCGCTGCAGGGGCGCATTGCGGAGACGCTGTTTGCGTCACGCACCACGGTGGCCGCTTGGCGCAGCAAGCCGAGCTGGTATGCGGTGTCGACGCAGGATCGGACGACGTCACCGGAATTGCAGCGCTTCGTGGCCGCGCGGATGAAGGCGAAGACGATCGAGGTGGCGTCGAGCCATGTGTCGTTGATCAGTCATCCGCGGGAGATCGCGGGGGTGATTGTTGAGGCGGCAAAGCAGGTGACTGTCTCCGGCTGAAGCGCGCAGGGCTCCAGCGGCCGCTTCGCAGCGGCTGCCGTCACTCGCGGCCAGGGGCTGGGTTCACGCTGAGTGGCACAAAGCGGTCATCGACCCGTCCGCCCACCACCGGCTTCGATGACCAGTCTTGAACACGCTGCGGTCATCCAGCCTCGCAGGCTGCGGCTCGCCCCAACAACCGGCGCCGAGTGTCTGCTGCTCAAAGCTTCGAACTGGTGCTTCCGACCCTCTACGGAAATTCGCGCCGTCAAACTTGGCGCCCGCAAGCAGACATTCGCTACCCCAGCGTGGAGGTATCCTTCGACGCACCAGAGCCGCTACCCCTTGTCTTCTGAACGAGCATGATCGCGTATCACCCTCCGAAATCTGTTTCTCATGGTCATGGGCCAAGGGCAAGACTTCCTCGAAGGGCTTGGGAATCAGTGCGATCCTTCCTTGATGAGCAGACGATCTCGGAGCTTGGGTCGCCGCTCAGACTGACGC
>NZ_JBFULV010000146.1:0-12839 GCF_054049715.1 Rhizobacter sp. P5_C2
CGTCGGCAGCGCGCACCAGCAGCGGCCCGCGTCCGGCAACGCCGGGCAACGGCCCGCGCCGCGACGGCGCCAAGCCGGCACCGCGCCTGACCCAGCCGAAGCGCTGAGGCGCTGAAATCACGGCTGTCTGACAGTTGCCGAGGGAGTCGGCACTCACAGACAGCCGGATTTGTATCCAGTTGTTCCGCACATCGCGGGGATCACGCCGACAGCGCCTGAGACCTGTCGCGTCTGGATACATGTCGAGCCGACATGGGGCGTACCGTCGACGCCCGCCCATTCGACTCGAGAGAACACCCCATGGACAGCACCTGGCACACGGCTTGGCAAGGGCCGGACATCGTCGTTTTTCATGACGATGCCGAAGTCGACCGCTTCAAGGCCGCCGACGTGCAGCGCGTGATCTTCGTGCAGCACGGCAGTGGCGAGCACCTCGGCGACCTGTCGTACTCGGTGGTGGAGCTGCCGGACGAGTTCCTGCTGCTGCCGGCGAACACCGGCTTTGCCGGCCGGGTGCACTTCGAGCGGCTGGCCTTCTGGGCCGAGAAGCGCTGCGTCTTCTGGGCGCATGAATCGCATGCCCCGCTGCCCGGGCGCCTGCGCCGCGGGCTGCGGCTGCTGAAACCCGCCTTGCCGATCTTCGGACGGGTGCCACGTGTCGACCTGGACGACTCGATCGCCCGCTGGACGCTGACCGGCCCGCAGACCTGGGACGAGCGCAAGTGGCAGCGGATCGCGTTGAGCCGGCCGTTCGCGACGGCGGTGGAGGCGGCGAAGCCGCGGCTGAGGGCCTGATCGCCGGCGCTTGAGGCGAAGCCCCTCGATCCGGCTCAGATCTTGAGCCGAATCGAAAGATTGTTGTACATTCGACATCAAATGTTGTTGAATGACCAACATGCAGAACAGCCAAGCACGGGACACGGGGGCATGAACACCGAGCTCATGTCCGAACTCCTCGGAGGCGCCGGCCGCTACAAGGCGCTGCGCTGTCTTTTCGAGCATCCCGACAAGGGCTACGGGCCTCGCGAACTGGCTGCCGAGACCGGCGTGGACCCTGGAAATCTCTCGCGCTGGCTTCGCCGCTGGGCCGACATCGGCCTGCTGGAGCGACGCACGGGAAGCCGGCAGACGCTGTACGCCGCGTCGATGAGCCCGACGCTCGCTCCGTTGCGCGCGCTGCTCCAACAGGACAACGAGGTCGTCCGCGTGCTTCGCGAACGTCTGGCCGAACTCGACGCCCCGGTCGTCGCCGCGGCCGTGTTCGGGTCCACGGCTCGAGGCGAAGCCCAGGCAGACAGCGACATCGACCTGCTGCTGGTGACCGATGCCTCCCGCCTTCAGGCCCAGGCGCACTTCAAGGCGGCTGGTCGCACGCTCGGACGCCCGGTCAATGTGCTGACCTTCACGGCGGACCAATGGGCCGAAGCGAAACGATCGGGAGACGAGTTCGTCGCAGAAGTCTTGCGCAATCCCGTCATCACACTCCAAGGAGCGTTGAATGCTGCGCAAGGCTGAGGACTTCTACAACGAGGGAAGCAAGGTGTTCCACAGAGCGCCTGTGAACCGCCAATCCATCCAGGGCTGGATCGGCATCAGCAAGGGCAAGATTGCCGACGCCCAGCGCCAGGAGAACTCCACGACGACCCGCCTGGGGGCCGCCTACGACGCCATCCTCAATCTCAGCCTGGCCATCCTGTCCTCGCGCGGCTGGCGTGCAGGCGGCGCGGAGGGACACCACGTGCAGACGCTCGAAGCAGCATGCGCCTACGCCGGTGTGACCCAGGCGGTCTTCGACCAGCTCGACGCCATTCGCGACCTGCGCAACAACCAGTACCAGGGCATCGAGCCCAGCGAAAGTGATGTGAAGCTTGCGTTGTCAGTCCTGGAGCGTCTGGTGCCTCAGTTGCTGCACCTGCTGTCCGCCTGACCCGCCCACAAAAAACCCGGCCTGAGCCGGGTTCCCTGTGCCTTTGGGCGCTGACGCCCGGAAAGCTGCCTGAATCTCAGGCGGCCTTCTTTTCAGCCTTCGCCTTCTTGGCCTTCTTGGTCGACTTCTTGGCGACCTTCTTGTCGGCAGCGGCCGGAGCCGCTTCCTTGGCAGCCGGGGCTGCAGCGGCCGGAGCCGAAGCAGCTTGGGCGAATGCGCCCAGCGAGAAGGTGGCGGCGATCAGCGCGGCGATGAGTTTGTTCATGGGGAGCTCCTTTGCAAAGGTCGAGCAACACGCTCCCGGGCACAACGGCAGCTTCAGCACCTTCGTTGACGAAAAGTCAGCGTTTATTTACGAATAGCTCGTGAGCGTGACATTCGTCAAGCCGCAGCACCGGTGTGGCGCAGCAATCGACCGGCTCCAGCAGCGCCCACCAGTCGGCCAGTGTTCGGGTTAACGCCAGGGCCGCCAGCGCATCGCGCAAGGCCAGCGACTCGGCGCTGCCCACCTGCAGCCCCAGCGACCAGTGCCGGCGCGACCACTCGGGTCGATCGAGCGCCGTGCACAGGCGCTGCCAGAACGGCAGCTCCAGCGCGCCGATCGCGAGGTGGCGGCCATCGGCCGTGCGGTAGACGCCGTAGCACGGCGCGCCGCCGGACAGCAGGTCGCGGCCCGGCACCGGAGCCTGCCCGGTCTGCGCGACCATCAGGTCGGCCAGCACCTGGTGGCGGCGCACTTCGTGCGTCATCGAGATGTCGACATGCCGCCCGCTGCCACCACGCTGCACCGCGAGCAAGGCGGCGAGGATGCCGGCCACCGCCGCCTGCGTGCCGCCCATCAGGTCGCCGATCTGGAAGTTCGGCGCGATCGGTTCGCCCTCGGCCGTGGCCAGCTGGTGCAGCACGCCGGCCATCGCGATGTAGTTGATGTCATGACCGGCCCGTTGCGCCCACGGCCCGGTCTGGCCATAGCCGCTGATCGAGCACATCACGAGCCGCGGGTTGCGCGCCGACAGCACCGGCCAGCCCAGCCCGAGCCGCTCCATCGCGCCGGGCCGGAAGCCTTCGATCAGCACATCGGCCCGCGCCACCTCGTCGAGCAGCACGGCGCGGTCGGCTGCGTCGCGCAGGTCCAGCGTGCGCAGCGACTTGCCTTCGTTCAGCCGGCGGAACATCAGCGCCGGCTCACCCGCCGCGCGCTCGGCATCGCTGCGCCACAGCTCGCGCGCACCATCTTGCTGGCCGGGCGGGCCCTCGATCTTCAGCACCTCGGCACCCAGGCGCTGCAGTTCCAGCGCCGCCAGCGGGCCGGGCAGCAGCCGCGCCAGGTCGACGACCTTCACGCCGTCGAGCGGCAACGGGTCCCGGATTGCGCTGCGCTCCATCCGGGCTACGACATCACTCGAATTTTCCTTCGCGCATCCATTTCGTCGCGACCCACTTCTCGCCTTCCAGCACCGGGGCACCGCCGTGCAGCGTGCGCGTCATCGGGTGCGGCCGGTCGTAGCTGAAGAACACCGCATTGCCCTTGACCGGCGCGACCTCCAGGTGCACGTCGGGGAAGGTGGTGGCACCGCCGCGCTTCGGCGAGTTCAGGTAGACCACCAGCGTGCCGACACGCTGGCCGCCGCGCTTCAGGATGGTCGGCGTGCCGGGCTGCGCCGGGTCGAAGTAGTCGTAGTGCGGCTTGTACTCGGCACCCGGCTGGTAGCGCAGGATCTGCAGGCCTTCGCCGTTGTCGAGCGGCCAGTTCAGCAGCTTCGCGATGCGCTCCTCGACGCGCGCGCAGATCGGGTTCTCGGCGCGGCCGAAGAACATGCCTTCGCTGGTGCGTGCGACGTTGACCTCGCTCGCGCCGGTGGTCGTGACGACCGTCTCGGAGCGGGCCAGCCGCTGGCGCGCCTGCGCGACGAGTTCGTCGCACTCGGCCTCGGTCATCAGCCCACCGAACACGACGACGCGCGGGTTGCGCATCGTCATCACGATCTTGACTTCATGGCCGTCGACCACGACCGAGCCCGGCGCATCGAGCAGGTCGGGCTCGGGCACTGGAACCGGTACCGGCAGGCCGTTGGCCTTGGCGTGGTCCTTCAGGAAGCCCTGCAGCGTGTTCTCGAGCGCATCGATCGCGACGTCTTCGGTCCAGCCGCTGTCGATCATGGACTTCAGGACGTCGTCCGGGCTGCGACCGGCCTTGGCCTGGTCGACGATCCATTGCCGCAGTTCGGGCGTGATGTTCTGCTTGGTCGTGCTGTTCATGGTGGGTTCAGCTCAAGTGGACTCGGCCTGCCCGCCCTCGGGCAGGCGGCGTCGAAAGACCAGCCGGTCGGGTTGCGACGCGGCAGGATCGAAACGGTAACCGTCGGCGTTGAATTTTTCCAGCCCCTTCGGCGTGGCCAGCCGCTTCTTGACGGCATGGCGGGCCATCAGCCCGCGGGCGCGCTTGGCAAAGAAGCTGATGACCTTGTACTGGCCGTTCTTCCAGTCCTCGAACACGCATTCGACGACCCGCGCCTTCAGCACCTTGCGGCGCACGGCGCGAAAGTACTCGTTCGACGCGAGGTTGACGACGACCGGGCTGGCATCGGCCGCGAGGCGCTCGTTCAGGTGCTCGGCCAGCGTGTCGCCCCAGTAGTCGTACAGCGTGGCGCCACGCGCCGTCGGCAGGGCCGTGCCCATCTCGAGCCGGTAGGGCTGCATGCGGTCGAGCGGGCGCAGCACGCCGTACAGGCCCGACAGGATGCACAGGTGGTCCTGGGCCCAGGCCAGGTCGGTGTCGCTCAGCGTCGGGGCCTTCAGGCCGTCGTAGACGTCGCCGTCGAACGCGAGCGCGGCCGGGCGGCTGTTGGCCTCGGTGAAGCGCGGGCTCCAGGCCGCATAGCGCTCGACGTTGAGCGTCGACAGCGATTCGGAGAGGTGCATCAGCGCCGCGATGTCGGCGACCGACTGCGTCTTCAATACCTTGATCAGCTCCGCCGAGCGGGGCAGGAAGGACGGCATCGTCGGCTCGTGCGCGGTGCGCAGCGGCGTGTCGTAGTCGAGGGTCTTGGCGGGCGAGAGCAGGAACAGCATGAAGCCGGTGCGAGGTGCGAAAGGAAAGACGGAAACCCCGAACTCTATCGAATCGGCGTGCAACATCTGGTTTCCAGGTGTGCCCGCGGCTTCAGGCGCATCAATGGAAATGAGCGGAAATCAGCGGAAATCGCGACTTCGTGCAATGAGGCCGCCCAGCAGCGGCGTGTGGTCGATCATCTTGACCGCCAGCAGGTGCATCACGTCGCCCTGCCGCTGCCACTGGCCGTAGACCGTCAGCAGCCGCGATCCGAGCAAGGCCTGGCGCTGGGTTTCGAACACGCGCGGCCAGACGATGATGTTGACGGCACCGGTCTCGTCTTCCAGCGTGACGAAGACCGTGCCCTTGGCGGTCTGCGGCCGCTGCCGGTGCGTGACCAGCCCGCTCGCGCGCGCCAGCCGCCCGTCGGGGTAGCCCCGCAGCACGGCCGCGGTCTGCACCTGGAAGGCCTCGAGCTGCGGGCGCAGCAGCGCGAGCGGGTGGCGCTTCAGCGTCAGCCCGAGCGCCTGGTAGTCGGCCAGCGTCTCGTCGGCCTCGGCCGGCGCGGGCAGCAGCAGCGCAGGCTCGTCGATGCGGGTGCGGCTCAGCATCGCGGTGGGCCGGGTGTCGACGCCGGCCACCGCCCAGGCCGCCTGGTGACGGTGGCCGCTCAGGCTGTGCAGCGCATCGGCCTGGGCCAGCGACTGCAGCTCGTGCGCATTCAGCCCGGCGCGGCGCGCCAGGTCTTCGGGGTTCGCGAAGGCGCCGTGCTCGCGGGCCGCGGCGATGCGCCGGCCCGCGGCCTCGGACAAGCCGCCGACGCGGTTCAGCCCCAGCCGCACCGGCCGCAGCCCGGCGCCGGACCCAGGCTCGTCCAGCGGCCACTCCAGCGTGCAGTCCCACTCGCTGCAATCCACGTCGACCGGCCGCACCTCGACGCCGTGCTCGCGCGCATCGCGCACCAGCTGCGCCGGGCCGTAGAAGCCCATCGGCTGGCTGTTCAGCAGCGCGGCCAGGAACGCATCGGGGTGGTGGCACTTGATCCAGCTGCTGTCGTAGGCGAGCAGCGCGAAGCCGGCCGCATGGCTCTCCGGGAAGCCGTATTCGCCGAAGCCCTCCATCTGCTTGAAGATGCGCTCGGCGTAATCGAGCTCGTAGCCGTTGGCGACCATGCGGCCGACCAGCCGCTCGTGGAACGGCCCCAGCCCGCCCTTGCGCTTCCAGGCGGCCATCGCGCGGCGCAGCTGGTCGGCCTCGCCCTGCGTGAAGTCGGCGGCCAGCATCGCGATCTGCATCACCTGCTCCTGGAAGATCGGCACGCCCTTCGTGCGTTCCAGCGCCGGCCAGAGCTTGCGAGGGCAGTCGATGTCCTCGATGCGCAGGTTGCGGTTCTTCAGGTAGGGGTGGACCATGCCGCCCTGGATCGGGCCGGGCCGCACGATCGCCACCTCGACCACCAGGTCGTAGTAGGTGCGTGGCTGCAGGCGCGGCAGCATGCTCATCTGCGCCCGGCTCTCGATCTGGAACACGCCGACGGTGTCGGCCTTGCAGATCATGTCGTAGGTGGGCGCGTCGCCCTCGGCGATGTCCTGCAGGCGGAATGCATGGCCCTGCTTGTGGCCGATGAACTCCAGCGCGCGGCGCAGCGCGCTCAGCATGCCGAGCGCGAGGATGTCGACCTTGATGAGCCCGAGCGCGTCGAGGTCGTCCTTGTCCCACTGCACGACGCTGCGGTCTTCCATCGCGGCGTTCTCGACCGGCACCAGCTGCTCGATCTGGTCGCGCGCGATCACGAAGCCGCCCGGGTGCTGGCTCAGGTGGCGCGGAAAGCCCACCAGCATGCCGGTCAGCTCGGCCCATTGCCGCACGACCATTGAATCGGGGTCGAAGCCGTTCTCACGCAGGCGATCGGCGCTGATGCCGCGGCCGTCGAACCACTGCTGGCTCTTCGAGAGCGCGTCGATGCGCTGCAGGTCGATGCCGAGCGCTCGGCCGACGTCGCGCACCGCGCTGCGCGGCCGGTAGCTGATGACGACCGCGGTGAGCGCCGCGCGGTGGCGGCCGTACTTGCGGTAGATGTACTGGATGACCTCTTCGCGGCGCTGGTGCTCGAAGTCGATGTCGATGTCGGGCGGCTCGTTGCGCTCGGCGCTGATGAAGCGGCCGAACAGCAGCGTGGCGCGCCCGGGATCGACCTCGGTCACCTCGAGGCAGTAGCAGACCACCGAGTTGGCCGCGCTGCCGCGCCCCTGGCACAGGATGTCGCGATCGCGCGCCCAGCGCACGATGTCGGCGACCGTCAGGAAGTAGGCCTCGTAGCCGAGCTGCTCGATCAGCGCGAGTTCGTCCTCGATCTGCTTCGCCCACTCCGGCTTCAGCCCGTTCGGAAAGCGTTTGGGCACGCCGGCATAGGTGAGCCGGCGCAGGTGGGCGATCGGCGTGCTGCCCTCGGGCACGACCTCGCGCGGGTACTCGTACTTCAGCTCGGCGAGCGAGAACGTGCATTGCGCGGCCAGCATCAGCGTGTTGTCGAGCCACTGTGCCTCGTAGAGGCCGGCCAGCCGGCCTCGCGAGCGCAGGTACTGCTCGGCGTTCGGTGCGAGCCGCAGCCCGCATTCGGTGAGCGGCAGCTTCAGCCGCGTCGCGGTCAGCGTGTCCTGCAGCGACTTGCGCGAACGCAGGTGCATCAGCACGTCGCCGGTCGCGACCACCGGCAGGCCGACCCGCCGGGCGATGTTCAGCACGGTGGCCAGCAGTTCTTCATCGCCGGGGCGGTGCAGGCGTTCGAGGGCCAGCGCGGCCCGGTCGTGGAACCAGGTCTTGAGCCACATCGCATGCGCGAACACCGTCTCGAACGGCTGCGACGCATCGGGCACCAGCAGCGCCAGGCAATCGGGCAGGCCGGCCAGCGTGGGGGCATCGGGCACGCCGCCTTCGAGGTCGGACGGGTGCGCGCGGTAATGCCCCTTGTCGGCGCGGCGCCGCGCGACGGTGATCCAGTGCGACAGGTTGCCGTAGCCGCGGCGCGTCTGCGCGAGCAGCACGAGCCGCGCATGCGGAGCGCCATCGGCGGGCAGCGTCAGCCGGATCTCGCTGCCGATGATCAGGTGCAGCTGGCGCCGTTGCGCCTCGACATGCGCGCGCACCACGCCGGACAGCGAGCATTCGTCGGTGATCGCGAGCGCCGCGTAGCCGAGGTCAGCGGCGCGGTTCACCAGCTCCTCGGGGTGCGAGGCACCGGTGAGAAAGCTGAAATTGCTGCGGCAGTGCAGCTCGGCGTAGGGCGGGAGCATCGGTAGAAACTGTATGTTCATACAGTATATGAACCTCCTGCCGGACTGCAAGCGCGTGGTGGACTCGCGGCAGAATCGCTGTCCGCCCGACGAGATCATCCGATGCCCCAGACCCCTCCCCTGCGGACGCTCCGCACGCTGTCCCTGTCGATCCTGACCGCGGCCGCATCGTTCGGCTGCGCCTACCCGCGCACGATTCACGTCTACGACGAGGAATGCCAGATCACGGCCCGCCAGATGGTGCTGGACACGACGCAGGTCATCAACGCGGACCGCGGCTGCACCGTGCTCGAGCGATGCGCCGGCCAGGCGGTGGCCGAAGCCGCGCTGCTGGCCGCCTCCACCGTGATCTCCGGCAGCATCGTCGTGGCCGGCAACGTCGTCTACTGGCTTGAGAAGAAGCGCGACTGCCGGCCGAAGCCGGCCGAGTCCGTCGCGCTCGACGACTGACGCGCCGGTGTGATCGCGTCGCCCTGATGACGCCGAACGGGTTCGAGAAGACCGGTTGCGTGGTGGTGCCCGCAGTGCTGCCGGCCGGCGACTGCGATGCCTTGGCAGACCTCGTCGAGGCGCTGGGGTCAGGCGGTGCCGGCACGCGCAGCCTGTTGTCGCAACCCTGGTGCGCAGCGCTGGCGCAGCGCCTGCGGCAGCACCGCGTCCTTTCGGGCCTGATGCCTGCCGGCCTCGTCGCCGTGCAGTGCACTTTCTTCGAGAAATCCGCGTCGCTCAACTGGCTGGTGCCGGTCCATCAGGATCTCGGGATCCCGGTCTCTGAACGCATCGATCATCCGGCCCTGCGCGCCTGGTCCGAGAAGGAAGGTGCGCTGTTCGTCCAGCCGCCCGTCGACTTTCTCGGTCAACTGATCGCCGTGCGCGTCCACCTGGATCCCTGCACTGCGCAGGACGGGCCGCTGCGAGTCATCCCCGGCACCCACCGCCTCGGGCACATCCGCGACGACGATGCCATCGCGCTGCGCACCCGCGGCCCTGAAATCACTCTCTGCGCCGCCAAGGGCGATGCCCTCGTGATACGCCCCTTGCTGCTGCACGCTTCGTCGAAGGCCACCGGCACCAGCCGCCGCCGGGTGCTGCACTTTCTGTTCGGGCCCACGCAGCCACCGCACGGCCTGCGGTGGCAACATGCGGCGTAGCCCACCGCCCGCCGAGACGCCGTAGACCATGTCAGATCCGACCACCGCGCCCTCTTCTTCCACCGTCAGCGACCTCGCCGCGCTCGAAGCGCTGTTCGGCCCGGTCGGCGAGGCGTCGATCCGCAAGGAGGTGGCCTCGCTGCACCCGGTGTACCGGCGCTGGCTCGAGGCCGCGCCGTTCGCGGTGCTCGCCACCAGCGGCCCGGCCGGGCTCGACGCCTCGCCGCGCGGCGACCCGGCCCCGCTCGTCACCGTGCAGGACGAGCACACGCTGCTGCTGCCCGAGCGGCGCGGCAACAACCGCATCGACAGCCTGCGCAACATCGTCGCCGATCCGCGCGTCGCGCTGCTGTTCATGATCCCCGGCGTCGGCGAGACGCTGCGCGTCAACGGCCGTGCCCACATCAGCGTCGACCCCGGCCTGCTGCAGCGGCTCGCGATGGACGGCACGCCGCCGAAGTGCGTGATCGTCGTGCGCATCGAGACCGTGCTGTTCCAGTGCGCCCGCGCGCTGCAGCGCTCGAAGCTGTGGGCGCCGCCCGCCGCGGACGCCCGCGGCGCGGTGCCGTCGGCCGGTGCGATGCTGGCCGCGCTCACCGATGCGGCGATCGATGGCGAGGCCTACGACCGCGAGCTGCCCGAGCGGCAGCGCACGACCTTGTATTGACTGCCGCACTGACGATGAGCACCCCGACGTCCACCTCGAATGCCTCGGTCGAGCTGCGCACCGAGCGGCTGCTGCTGCGCCCGCTGCGCGACGACGACGCCCCCGCGCTGCTGGCGATCTTCAGCGACCCCGAGACGATGCGCTACTGGAGCGCGCCGCCGTGGACCACCATCGGCCAGGCGCACGCGATGATCGAGCGCGACCGCCCCGCGATGGCCGCCGGCGAGCACCTGCGCCTCGGCATCGAAAAGATGGACGACGGCACCCTGATCGGCCTGTGCACGCTGTTCCACCTGAACGCCGCCTGCCGCCGCGCCGAGGTCGGCTACGTGCTCGCCCGGTCGGCCTGGGGTCACGGCCACATGAACGAGGCCTTGCGCGCGCTGCTGCGGCACGGCTTCACCGCGATGAACCTGAACCGCGTCGAGGCCGACATCGACCCGCGCAACCGCGGCTCGGCGGCCAGCCTCGAGCGGCTCGGCTTCACCCGCGAAGGCCACCTGCGCGAGCGCTGGATCGTCGGCGACGAGGTGTCTGACAGCTGGCTCTACGGCCTGCTGCGGCGCGAGTGGGACGCCCGGCAGGACCTGCAGCGATGAACGTGTCCGGAAACGGCCACCGCTGACACGCCACCGCTCCTACGCTGCCACTGTCAACAGGAGAACACGATGGCCTCGATCCGCAAGCAGATCTCGATCAACGTCCCGGCCCGGCAACTGTGGGATGCGGTGCGCGATGTCGGCGCGCTGCACACCCGCCTGGTCCCCGGCTTCGTCACCGATTGCCGGCTGGAGGACGGTGGCGGCGCCCGCGTCGTGACCTTCGCCAACGGCGTGGTGGCGCGCGAACTGATCGTCGACCTCGACGACGACGCGCGCCGGCTGGCGTGGAGCGCGGTCGGCGGCCGGCTCACGCACCACAACGCGTCGGTGCAGGTGTTCGACGAAGGCAGCGCCGCGTGCCGCCTCGTGTGGATCGCCGACCTGCTGCCGCACGCGATGGCCCCCGCGATCGCCGCGATGATCGAGCAGGGCCTGCAGGCGATGAAGAAGGCGCTGGAATCCGCCGCGGCCTCGGGTCAGAATGCGCCCTGAACGGCCCACCCGACTGAAAGGAAGACCTCGATGCTCTTCGACCACATCGGCTTCAACGTCAGCGATTTCGCCGCGATGCGCAGCTTCCTCGTCGCCTCGCTCGAACCGCTGGGCATCGGCATCACGAAGGAGGCCGACGGCTGGGCCATGGTCGGCCGCGCCGGTGAGGGCCAGTTCTGGTTCGGCTCGTTCAGCGCGCCGCCGGGGCCGATTCACATCGCCTTCGCGGCACAAGACCGCGAGCAGGTGCGCCGCTTCCACGCCGCCGCGCTGGCCGCGGGCGCGAAGGACAACGGCGCCCCCGGCCTGCGCCCGCAATACCACCCGAACTACTACGGCGCGTACGTGATCGGCCCGGACGGCCACAACTTCGAGGCCGTCTGCCACAGCCCTCAGCCGTAGGTCAGCACCCGAGGCTCAGGCCACGAACCGGCAGCTCGACGCCGGCGTGCGCGTGTCCATATTGCGGCCGCGGTTCAGGTGGTCGTCGATCTCCGCGGCGCAGCCGAGCATGCGCGGGTACAGGAAGATCGTGAACGCCGCCGTCTCGAGGTCGCGCTCGGCCACGTCGCCGCGCCGCAACCGCTTCCACAGCATCTTCAGCAGCAGCGACGCGATCACCGCATCGACATTGACGCAATAGACGTTGCGCGACACGCCGGCATCGAACAGCGCCTGCACCAGCGCGCGGTAGTACGCGTGGAACACGTTGTGCTCGCCGCGCTGCTCGAACAGCTGCGCGACGAAGACCTCGCGCGGGTCGTGGTTGACCGGCTTGTCCTTGAAGACCGGGTGGTTCACGCCCGGCAGCTTCGCGATGTCGGTGCTGCCGATGCTGCGGCGCTCGGCCTTGTAGCTCGCGTAGCGCTGCGCGGTGCGCCACGCAAGCGCCGCCAGGTCGATGCCGTGCTCCGGATCGCCCGGGTCGGTCAGGCGGGTGTCGCGGAACTGCTCGTTCAGGAACGCGATGCCCTCGTAGCCGTTGCCGCCGTGCGCGTAGCCGGTGTGCGTCAGAAAGCCCACCAGCGCCTTGTTCAGCTGCACGCGCTGCGCCGCCTCGGGTCCGTCGGCCGAGACCGCGCCCTTCGCGCCCTGCGCCGAGATCGCCCCCGGGCCGTTGGTCAGCAGCAGGCCGAACAAGGTCTGGAACACGAACAGGTCGTCGTCGACCGGCGGCAGCCCGATCAGCGCCGCGAACGTGGTCTCGGCGAGCGAACAGCGGCCGAGCAGCTGCGCGTCGTCGAAGCCGCAGAAGTGCCCGTCGTGGTGGCGCATGGCCGGGGCCGACGCACCGATCAGCGTGCCGAACAAGGCCATCCACCACGGCAGGCTCTCGGCCGTCACGCGCGACACGCGCTTGGCCATCAGCGGCGTCCAGGCCAGCGTCGTCGTGGTGGCGGCGAGCACCGCATCGGCCGTCGGATGGCCGGGCAGCGCACGCAGCCAGCGCAGCAGCGCCGATTTCGCCCCGCGTGCATCGAGCGCGGCGAGCAGCGCCTGGGCGCGTGCATCCGGCGCCGCGCCGACCAGGCCCTCGCAGCCGAGGATGTCGACCTTGCCGAGGTCGAAGCGCTCGTCCAGCGGGTCTTTCAGGCCGGCCGCGGCGAAGCGGTCGATCAGCAGCTTGGCCGCGTCGCGCGCGCCCTGCTGGCAAC
>NZ_JBFULV010000147.1:0-12786 GCF_054049715.1 Rhizobacter sp. P5_C2
CGGCCTGCACGGCGTCGCGCGAAGCCGCCTCGATCGCCGCGCGCGACTGCGCCGGCGACAACGAGCGCCCGCTGCGCGCGCCTTCGGACCACTTGACGACGGTGCAGGCCACGCCCGGCAGCAGCGCCGCCGCCTCGGCCGCCATCACGTCGCAGCCGCTCGCCATCAGCACCGGCACGCCGAACTCGCCAGCCAGCGCCGCATAGAGGCCGATCTCGCCAAGCTCCAACCCGCCGAGCCACACGCGCGCGAACGCGAAGCTGCTCGTGGTGTGGGCCAGCACGCCGCGGCTCTTCGCGCGCGAATGCCAGCCGATCATCAGCACGCCGTCCACCCCTTGGTCGACGCCGGCCATCATCCCGAGCTGCCGCGGCTTGCCCTGGATCAGCTGCGCCCGCGGGTCGATCTCGTCGGCCAGCAGGTTGCCGAAATGGCCGTGCGAATCGTTGACCAGCACCGTGCCGGCACCGCCCGCAAAAGCACCGCGCACCGCGGCATCGGCCTCCTGCGTCATCCAGCGCCGGGCGCGCTCGTAGTCGCCGTTGCCGGCCTGCGTCTGCTCGGGCCGCCACACGCCGGCCACGCCTTCGATGTCCACGGCCACCAGGATCGTCGGGGTCTTCATCATTGCTCTCTCATGCATTCATCATCAGCGCCTGCCAGTCAGGCGCGACATCGGTCAGCGCATGGCGCGTGCGGCCGTCGCGGCCGGTGACCGTGGTGGCCGCGAACAGCGCATGCACGATCGCCTGCTCGGTGGCTTCGGCCGCGGCCTGGAACACGCCGTCGAGCGCGGCCTCGTGCAGCATCGCGACAGCCGGCATCGGCTCGTCCGCGAGCTGCGGCACGCGCCATGCGGTGCTGAACGCAAGCGCGATGTCGCCGCTGCCGTGTCCGTAGTCGGAACCGGTGCGCGCGAGCCCCGCCGCGGCGCGCCGCGCGACGCGGCCCAGCTGCCTTGCATCGAGAGGCGCATCCGTGGCCAGCAGCACGACGATCGAGCCGCGCTCCGGTCCGGCCTCAGCTTGCAAGCGCGCCTGCAACGCCGCCCCGATGCGCCGCCCGGCGATCGTCAGCGCCTCGGGCCGGCCCTGGTTCGCGAGCACCAGCGCACCCACGGTCAGCTCGCGCCCCTGCCACGCGACACGGCGCGACGCACTGCCGATGCCACCCTTCAGCCCATGGCACGACATGCCACGCCCCGCGCCGACGCTGCCCTGCGCGAAGTTGCCTTGCCCTGCCTCGCGCGCCGCAGCCAGCGCCTGCGCCACGTGCGACTCCTGCAGCGCCATCACGTGCGCATCGTTCAGCCAGCCGTCGTTGCATTCGAAGACCAGCGGGTTCAGCGTCGGCAGGCTGCGCGCCAGCTCGGGGTTGTGCGCCAGCCCATCGCGCACCAGCGCCGTCGCCGCGGTGCCCACCGCCAGCGTGCTGACCAGCGCGATCGGCGATTCGAGGGTGCCCAGCTCCTGCACCTGCATCAGCCCGGCGCTCTTGCCGAAGCCGTTGATCACCGCAAGCCCGGCCGGCAGCTTGTGCAGGAAGAGGTTGCCCGGCTGCGGCAGCAGCACGGTGGCGCCGGTCTGCGTGGCGCCGTCGGCCAGCGTGCAATGGCCGAGCGCGACGCCGGGCACATCGGTGATCGCATCGAGCGCCCCGGCGGGCAGCAGGCCCACGCGCGGTGCGCCGAGCGAGCTCAACACCATCAGAACTTGTCCAGCTTCGGATCCAGCGCGTCGCGCAGGCCGTCGCCCAGCAGGTTGAACGCCAGCACGGTGACGAAGATCGCGAGGCTCGGGAACAGCGCGACGTGCGGCGCGTTCAGCATGTCGGCACGCGCTTCGTTCAGCATCGCGCCCCACTCCGGCGTCGGCGGCTGCGCGCCCAGGCCGAGGAACGACAGGCTCGCCGCGGTGATGATCGAGGTGCCGATGCGCATCGTCAGGTACACGACCACCGAGGCCACGGTGCCAGGCAGCAGGTGGCGCAGCATGATCACCCGGTCCGACGCGCCGATCGAGCGCACCGCCTCGATGTAGGTCTGGTGCTTCAGCGACAGCACGTTGCCGCGCACCAGCCGCGCGAAGGCCGGCACGCTGAACACCGCGACCGCCACGATCACGTTGACCATGCCATTGCCGAGGATCGCGACGATGCCGATCGCCAGCAGGATGCCGGGAAACGCGAACAGCACGTCGGCCATGCGCATCACGATGCGGTCCCACCAGCCCTGGTAGTAGCCGGCCAGCAGCCCGAGCAGCGTGCCGATCACCGCGCCCACCGCCACCGAGACGAAGCCGGCCGCCAGCGAGATGCGCGCGCCCATCAGGATGCGGCTGAAGATGTCGCGCCCGAGCGAATCGACGCCGAACCAGTGCTTCGCCGACGGCGGGGAATTGAGCGCGTCGTAGTCGAAGAAGTTCTCGGCGTCGAAGGGCACGATCCACGGCGCGAGCGCCGCCACCAGCACCAGCAGCAGCACGAAAGCACCGGCCACCAGCGCGACCTTCTGGCGCTTGAACTTGCGCCAGAACTCGGAGGCCGGCGTGCGCACCGCACCGGCAGAGACGGGGGGCGCAGAGACGGGGGTGGGTGTGTTCACTGGAATCGGATGGTCGGGTTGATCACGGCGTACAGCACGTCGACCAGCAGGTTGATCAGGATGAACTCGAGCGAGAACAGCAGCACCAGCCCCTGGATCAGCGGGTAGTCGCGCATCTCAACCGCGTCGACCAGCAGCCGGCCCATGCCGGGCCAGTTGAAGACGACCTCGACGACGATCGAGCCGCCCAGCAGGAAACCGAACTGCAGCCCCATCATCGTGACGACCGGGATCAGCGCGTTGCGCAAGCCGTGCTTGAACACCACCGGCAGCTCGCCCAGGCCCTTGGCGCGCGCGGTGCGCACGTAGTCTTCCTTCAGGATGTCGATGAACGAGCTGCGCGTGAAGCGCGCCATCACCGCGGCCACGCCGGCGCCGAGCGTCAGCGACGGCAGGATGTAGTGGCGCCAGCTGTCGGCGCCGACCGTCGGCAGCCAGCCGAGCTGCACCGAGAACAGCTGCATCAGCACCATGCCGAGCGCGAACGGCGGGAACGAGATGCCCGAGATCGCGAGCGTCATGCCCACCCGGTCGGGCCAGCGGTTGCGCCACACGGCCGAGGCCACGCCCAGCACCAGCCCGAGCAGCACCGACCAGCCCATCGCCGCGAGGGTCAGGAAAAAGGTCGGCGCGAAGCGCTCGGCGATCTCGGTGGACACCGGCCGCTTGCTGCGCATCGACAGCCCGAAGTCGCCCTGCAGCGCATGGCTGAAGAAGCGCACGAACTGCTGCTGCAGCGGCAGGTCGAGGCCCAGGTCGCGCCGCACCAGCTCGACCGTCTCGGGGCCGGCATCGACGCCCGCCGCCATCCGCGCCGGGTCGCCCGGCAGCAGGTGCACGAACGCGAACACCAGCACCGCGACGATCAAGAGCGTCGGCAACAGCCCCAGCAAGCGCTTGATGAGATAGACAAGCATTCAAGTAGCCCGGATGCCAATCCGGGAATCAGCGGTACGAATCACTTCAGTTCGACATCGTCGAAGTTGAAGCTGCCGTCGGGAATGACATAGAACCCGGCGAGGTTGCGCGCCCGCACCGACACCAGCCGCTCGGTCACCAGGAACGCCCACGGTGCGTCCTTCCAGATCTCCTTCTGCGCTTCGGTGTAGAGCTTCGCCTTCTCGGCCTTGTCGGTCGTCACCAGCGACTTCGCGATCGCGTTGTCGACCACCGCGTTCTTGTAGTACGCGGTGTTGAACAGCTTCGGCGGGAACGAATCGGACGACAGCAGCGGGCGCATCGCCCAGTCGGCCTCGCCGGTCGACGACGACCAGCCGACGTAGTAGATGCGCACCGGCGCGGTCGCCGGGTCCTGCGCGCTCTCGACACGCTCGACGCGCTGGCCGGCCTCGAGTGCCTGCACCTGCAGCTTGATCCCCACCTGGGCCAGCTGCTGCTGCACGAACTGGATCACCTTCTGCGCCGTCGTGTGGTTGTAGGCCGACCACAGCGTGGTCTCGAAGCCGTTCGGGTAACCCGCCTCCTTCAGCAGCTCGCGCGCCTTGGCCGGGTTGTAGGGCCACGGGCCCAGCTTGGCGGCGTACTCCACGCCCTGCGGCAGCACGCCCTCGGCGGGGATCGCGAAGCCCGAGAAGGCCACCTTGACCAGCGCCTCCTTGTTGATCGCGTAGTTGATCGCCTCGCGCACCTTCGGGTTGTCGAACGGCTTCTGCTGCGTGTTGAACGACAGGTAGCGCTGGATGATCGACGGCGCGATCGTCACCTCCAGGCTCGGCTTCTTCTGCAAGGTCTCGACCGCTTCCGGCGGCACCGGGAACGCGAAGTGCGCCTCGTTGGTCTGCATCACCGCGGCACGGGTGTTGTTGTCGACCACCGGCCGCCAGGTGATGCTGTCGACCTTCGGGAAGCCCTTCTTCCAGTAGCCGTCGAACTTCTCGACCTTCAGGTAGTCGGTGGCCTTCCACTCGACGAACTTGAACGGGCCGGTGCCCACCGGGTGTTGCGCGATGCCCTTGCTGCCGTACTGCGCCAGCGCCGCCGGCGAGATGATCACGCCCGACGGGTGCGCCAGCGTGTTGATGAAGGGCGAGAACGGCTCCTTCAACGTGAAGCGCACCGTGGTGGCGTCGAGCGCCTCGGTCTTCACGATGTTCTTGTACAGGTTGTAGCGCTTGAGCTTGTTGTCGGGGTTGGTCACGCGGTCGAAGGTGACCTTCACCGCGTCGGCGTTGAACGGCGTGCCGTCATGGAACTTGATGCCGCTCTTCAGCTTGACGGTGTAGACCAGGCCGTCCTTGCTGGCGGTGTAGCTGTCGGCCAGCACCGGCACCATCTTCATGTCCTTGTCGAAGCCGTACAGGCCCTGGTAGAACGACTTGGCCACCGCCTGCGACAGCGTGTCGTTGGCGTCGTACGGGTCGGTGGTGGTGAAGGTGGAGTAGACCGCGACGGTGATGTCCTTCGCGGCCTGGACGGCCAGCGCGGTGCCGGCCAGTGCCAGCGCGGCGGCGATTCGGGAGAGCTGTTGTCGGTTCATCGATGGACTCCTGGCTTGAAGGAACGGAACAAGAAAAATCAGAAGGCGGCGCCGACCGGGTGTCGCGCCACGAAATGAGCGGGCCCGACCTGCTGCAGCGGGGCGACGGTCGGCAGATCGCCAACGGCGCGCACCGGACTCGCGATCTCGTCCGACAGCAGCTCGCGCGGGCGGCGCCGCATCGGGTCGGCCACCGGCACCGCGGCCATCAGGCGCCGGGTGTAGGCATGCTGCGGATTCTCGAACACCGCGCGGCGCGGGCCGATCTCGACGATCTGCCCGAGGTACATCACCGCGACGCGGTGGCTGATGCGCTCCACCACCGCCATGTCGTGCGAGATGAACAAATAGGCCATGCCGAACTCCTGCTGCAGGTCGAGCATCAGGTTGACGATCTGCGCGCGGATCGAGACATCGAGCGCCGACACCGCCTCGTCGGCGATCACCACCTTCGGGTTCAGCGCCAGCGCGCGCGCGATCGCGATGCGCTGGCGCTGGCCGCCGGAGAACTCGTGCGGGTAGCGGTTGGCCGCCTCGGCCGGCAGGCCCACCTTCTCGAGCAGCCAGCGCACGCGCTCTTCGGCCTGCTTCTGCGGCATCAGCTTGTGGATCAGCAACGGCTCGATCACGCTGTAGCCGACGGTCAGGCGCGGGTCGAGCGAGGCGTACGGGTCCTGGAACACGAACTGGATGTCGCGGCGCAGCGCCTGCAAGGCCGCGCCTTCGAGCGGCGCGATGTCGCGCCCCGCCACCTCGACGCGGCCGGCCAGCGGTGCGATCAGCCGCGCGAGCGAGCGGCCGGTGGTCGACTTGCCGCAGCCCGATTCGCCGACCAGGGCCAGCGTCTCGCCGGCCTTCAGCTCGAAGCTGATCTGCTCGACCGCATGCACCTGGCGCTTCACACGGCCAAGGATGCCGCTGCGCAGCGGGAAGCGGGTCACGAGGCCCTGCACCGACAGCACCGGCGGCAGGTCGGCGCGCACGCTGTCGGGCATCGTCACCTGGTGCGTCGCCGCGACCACCTCATCGCCCGGCAATGCAAAGCGCGCCGGCAGGTCCTGCCCATGCATCGCGCCGAGCTGCGGCACCGCTGCCAGCAGCGCCTTGGTGTACGGCTGCTGCGGCTGCGCGAACAGCGCGCGGCAGTCGCCGTCTTCGATCTTGTCGCCGCGGCGCATCACCAGCACGCGGTCGGCGATCTCGGCGACCACGCCCATGTCGTGGGTGATGAAGATCACGCCCATCGACAGCTCGTGCTGCAGCTGCTGGATCAGCGCGAGGATCTGCGCCTGGATCGTCACGTCGAGCGCGGTGGTCGGCTCGTCGGCGATCAGCAGCGTCGGCCGGCAGGCCAGCGCCATCGCGATCATCACGCGCTGGCGCATGCCGCCCGACAGCTGGTGCGGGTGCCGCCCCAGCACCTCGCGCGCCTCCGGGATGCGCACCAGGTCGAACAGGCGCAGCGCCTCGGCCATCGCCTCGCGCTGCGTGCGGCCCTGGTGCAGGCGGATCGATTCGGCCACCTGCTGGCCGACGGTGAACACCGGGTTCAGCGAGGTCATCGGCTCCTGGAAGACCATCGCGAGGTCGGCGCCGCGCAGCGAACGCATGCGGCGCGCATCGGCCTGCGCCAGGTCGACGCGCTCGCCGTCGCGGCGCGTCAGCCACATCTCGCCACTGTCGATGCGGCCGCCGCCATGCTCGACCAGCCGCATCAGCGCCAGCGACGACACCGACTTGCCCGAGCCGGATTCGCCGACGATCGCGAGCGTCTCGCCGGCGTCGACATGGAAATCGAGCGCGCGCACCGCCTGCAGCCGCCCGCCTTCGACGGCGAAGCTGACGCTCAGGTTGCGCACGTCGAGCACGCGGCGCGGTGGGGTGCTGGTCATTGTTCGGGGCCGGCTTCGTCGGCGTAGATGGCAGACACCGGTGCTTCGCCGACGCGTGCCCAGCCGCGGTACATGCCTTCGGTGTTGAACGGCAACGCGACGTTGCCGCGCGCGTCGACCGCGATCAGCCCGCCGCGGCCACCGAGCGGCGGCAGCTTGTCCATCACGACGCGCTTCGCTGCGAAGCGCAGTGGCAGCCCGACGTACTCGACCAGCGCCGACACGTCGTAGGCCGCGAGCCCGCGCATGAAGGCCTCGCCGACGCCGGTGCACGACACCGCGACGGTGCGGTCGTTGGCATAGCAGCCGGCACCGATCAGCGGCGAATCGCCGACGCGGCCGGGGCGCTTGTTCGTCATGCCGCCGGTGGAGGTGGCGGCCGCCAGGTGGCCGTGCGCATCGAGCGCGACCGCGCCGACGGTGCCGAACTTGTCGCGCTCGTCGAGCGGCGCGGGGACCGTGGGAGCCAGCTGGCTCGCGCCATCGTGATCGAGCGCGGTGCTGTCGGTGGCCTGCATCGCGTGCAGTTGCGCCAGCCGCTCCGGCGTGTCGAACCACTCGGGCGCGACCGTCTCGCAGCCGCGCTCGGCCGCGAAGCGCTCGGCGCCGTCGCCGATCAGCAGCACCGGGCCGCCGGCTTCCCCGGCCTCCATCACCGCGCGCGCCGCGAGGATCGGGTTGCGCAGCGTGCGCACCCCGGCCACCGCACCGGCCGCGAGGTCGCTGCCGCGCATGACGCAGGCATCGAGCTCGTGGCGGGCGTCGGCCGTGTAGACCGCGCCGCGGCCGGCGTTGAACAGCGGGCATTCCTCGAGCTGGCGCACCGCTTCGGTGACGACGTCGATCGCGGCTGCACCGTCGGCGAGCAAGGCCTGTGCGCTGCGCAGGATCTCGTCGAGCGCGGCGCGGTAGCGCGCTTGCTGTTCGACCGAGATCGACGCGCGCGACAAGGTGCCGGCACCGCCATGGATCGCGATCACCGCCGGCGTCGTGGAAAAACTCATCGCGCGCTCCCCGGGGTGACCTGCAGCCACGGCAGCACGCCGCGGGCCATTTCTTCGGCGCGCTGCACGGCGCCTTCGGTGCGGTGCGCGAGGGCCGCCACCAACGCTTCCAGCAGCGCGAGCACGGTGGCGTTCGAGGTCGGCGCGACCTGGCGGCTGACATGCGCATAGAGCGTCACGTCGGCCAGCGGCACCAGCGGCGACGATGGCTCGTCGGTCAGCGCCAGCACCTTGACGCCGCGCTCGCGCGCCAGCCGCGTCAGCGCGACGGTATCTTCGACGTAGCGCGGAAAGGCCAGCGCGATCAGCAGGTCGCGCGGCCCGCGCTTGACCAGCTGGCGCGCCGCATGCGAGGGCCCGCCCGCCTGCGCGAGGCTGCCGACGCGCGAGCACAGCGGCTCGAGCTCGTGCTGCAGCACGCCGGCCAGGTAGGCACTGCTGCCCCAGCCGAGCGTCAGCACCTGGTCGGCCTCGGCGATCAGCGAGACGGCCTGCTCGCAAGGCTGGTGCTGCAAGGCCTGCAGCGTGTGTTCGAGGTTCGCCACCGTCTCGCGCAGCGAGGCCGCCATCGCCTGCTGCGGGCCGGTGACGTGCTTCAGGTTGCTGCGCAGGCTCTCGACCGGCGCGAGGATGGCCTCGAAGCCGCGCGCCAGCTCGGCGCGGAACTGCGGGTAGCCGGCGAAGTTCAGCGCGCGGGCAAAGCGGTTGGCGGTGGCGATCGACACCGCAACCTCGCCGGCGAATTCATCGATGTTGAGCGTGGCCGCCCTGAAAGGGTGCGCGAGCACCGCCTGGCCCATGCGCTGCATCGCGGCGGGCATCGCCGGAATGCCGGCTGCCACCTGCTGCAGCACCGGCAGGCTGGCGAAGCGGCCTGTCCAGGCGGTGGAACGGGCAGTGGGAGACGTCACGGTCATGAAAACTGGGTTTCAGAAAACTTCGCGGACTGTAAAGCAACTTACAGGCCCGGCGGCTGAGGTCCACGAACTGCCGCCGGTCCTACACGGTGCGGCGACCGCGTCCGACTTGGCCGGCCACTGCGGGCGCCGATGATAAGCATCCCATCCAGGAGAACGACCATGAAGAAACTCATATCCATCCTCGCCCTGTTGTTCGCGGCCGGCACCGCCTTCGCGCAAGCCGGCACCGCCGTCAAGGAAGGCGCCAAGGCGACCGCCGAGACCGCCAAGCAAGGCACCGAGAACGTCAAGGGCGCCGTGACCGACGAGCCGTCGAGCACCGTGCACAAGACCAAGGCGAAGGTGCACAAGGCCAAGGCCAAGAGCCATGCCAAGAAGGCCAAGGCCGCGGCCAAGGAAACGGTTCAATAAGAAGAGTTCAGTGAGCCTCGGCTGCGTCGCGCAACAGCGGCGCGGCGGGCTCGATGCCGACGTGCCACCACGCCGGCAACAGGCCGCGCACCTGCGGCTTGCCGAAGCGGTCGTCGATCAGGATCACCACGCCTTCGTCGCTGGTGGTCCGGATCACGCGGCCCGCGGCCTGCACGACCTTCTGCAGCCCGGGGTAGAGGTACGCGTAGTCGTAGCCCGCCCCGAAGCGCTGCTCCATCCGCTCGCGCACGCATTCGTTCACCGGGTTGACCTGCGGCAGCCCGAGCGTCGCGACGAAGGCCCCGATCAGGCGCCGGCCCGGCAGGTCGATGCCCTCGGCGAACGCACCGCCCAGCACCGCGAAGCCGATGCCCTGCCCGTGCTCGGTGAAACGCGCCAGGAACTGCTGGCGTGAGGCCTCGTCCATTGCGCGCGATTGCGACCACTGCGGCACGCCGGGGTGCGTGGCCTTCAGCAGTTCGGACACCTGCTGCAGGTAGTCGAAGCTGCTGAAGAACGCCATGTAGTTGCCGGGTGCGCGCTCGTACTGCCGCGCGATCAGCTCGACGATGGGCGCAAGCGACTGAGCCCGCTGCTGCCAGCGCGTCGAGATGTGGCGCGCGATGCGCACCGACAACTGCCGCGCCTCGAACGGCGACTCCACATCGATCCATGCGGTGCGCTCGGGCAAGCCCAGCGTGTCTTCGTGGAAGCCCTGCGGCGTCAGCGTGGCCGAGAACAGCGTCGTCGTGTGCGCCGCCGCGAAACGCCCGCGCAGGTGCGGCGCCGGGATCAGGTTGCGCAGGCACAGCGTCGAGCGCACGCGGCTGCCGCGGCGTTCGGTGATGCTCACATCGACCTGCGAGTTCTCATCCAGCAGCTCCAGCACGCGCATCACGTGCAGCGCATCGAAGTAGAAGCGCAGCAGCGGCGTGTCGTTCGGCGACTGGCCGTCGGCGAAGTGCTCGCCCAGCGCCGCGATCGCGTTCTGCAGCGCGTCGCGCCAGGCCGCGGGCGGCTTCTCGTGCACCGCGAAATCGGTCGGCTGCGTCGCGTCCTGCGCCTTGTTCAGTGCGCTCCAGGCGCGGTGCAGGCGATCGAGCGCCGGCTTCACCGCGGGCGGCGCGGTGCTGCGCAGCGCGGCCACGTCGGCCTGCTGCAGCTCGGCCGAATACATCTTGCGGCCACGTTCGAGCAGGTTGTGCGCCTCGTCGACCAGCACGCCGACCCGCCATTCGTTCGCGAGCGTCATGCCGTGCAGCATCGCGCCGAGGTCGAACCAGTAGTTGTAGTCGCCGACCACCACGTCGGCCCAGCGCACCAGTTCCTGGCTCAGGTAGTAGGGGCAGACCTGGTGGGCCAGCGCCACCTCGCGCAGGCGGGCCTGGTCGAGAGGAGGTCCGTCGACGGCGAGCGCCGCGCTGCGGGCCGCCGGCAGCCGGTCGTAGAAGCCGCGCGCCAGCGGGCACGAGTCGCCGTGGCAGGCCTTGTCGGGGTGCTCGCAGGCCTTGTCGCGCGCGACCAGCTCCAGCACGCGCAGTGGTGGTGCGTCGGCCCGGCCCGAGATCAACCGCAGCGCCTCCAGCGCGAGGCCGCGGCCGGGCGTCTTGGCCGCGAGGTAGAACAGCTTGTCGAGGCGCTGCGTCGGGCAGGCCTTCAGCAACGGGAACAGCGTGCCGACCGTCTTGCCGATGCCGGTGGGCGCCTGCGCGAGCAAGCAGCGGCCGGTGCTGGCAGCGCGGTACACCGCCTCGGCCAGCGGGCGCTGGCCGGCGCGGAACTCGGTGTGCGGGAAGCGCAGGCCCTGCAACGCCGCATCGCGGGCACCGCGGTGCGCGAGTTCCTGGTCGGCCCAGGCCACGAAGCGCTCACACTGCTGCTCGAAGAACTGCTGCAGCTCGGTCGCGCTGCAGGCTTCGCTGAACACCGTTTCCTGCTGCGTGCCGACGTCGTAGTAGACGAGCGCGACGCGCAGCGTGGGCAGCTCGAACTTCTGGCACAGCAGCGCGCCGTAGATCTTCGCCTGCGCCCAGTGCAGGTGGCGGTGGTTGGCCGGCTGGCGCGCGAGGTCGCCGCGGTGCGTCTTGATCTCTTCGACGAGGCCCTGGTCGGGGTCGTAGCCGTCGGCGCGGCCGCGCACCCGCAGCGCGCCATGCGTGCCGCTCAGGCTGACCTCGGCCTGGTAGCGCCCGCCCCGGCGCGACGCCACCATCGCATGCCCGGCGATGCCTTCCTGCGCCGACGGGCCGGGCGTGAAGCGCAGGTCGAGGTCGCCCTGCTTGGCCGTGAACTCGCACAGCTCGCGCACGGCGATGGTGTAGGTGGGGGTGGGTGTGCAGCCGACGCTCATGTTCTCAGCGCGAGAGTGTCGCAGGCCTCGTCTTGTAGGGTGGGCGGGTCGTTGGATCGGTGCGCAGGATCGCGGTCGCCTGCTGCACGTGCGGCAGCGCGCGCACGAAGGTTTCGATGCGGGCGGCTTCGGCCTCGTCACGCGCGCAGCCTTCGATGTAGACCACGCGGCCCTGCACGGTGACCCACAGCGTCGTGTCGGGGAACGGGTTGCGCTCGCGCACGGCGGCCTGGATCGCCGACGCGATGTCGGCGTCGTAGGCATAGGCGTTCGGGCGGTCGCATTCCTTCGCGAGCCAGCAGGTCGTGCCTTTCTCGAGCCGGCGGTGCGCTTGCACGCGGCGGTCGGCCTCGTCGGTGAACGGGCCGGCCGGCAGCGGGCAGTCGGGCAGCGCGGCAGTGATCGGGAAGAACGGGTCGTTGAACCAGTTCTGCTGTGCGTCGACCGGCTGGGCGGGGCTGCCGGAGGCGAACAGGAGGGCGGCCATGCCGATCAGGATGCGGTCCATCCCGCGATCGTAGGCCTTGTTGCCCGTATGCTGCCGCCTTGCGCATCGCGCGATGGAGGCGTCCCCGGTGGCCCAGCGCCTGTTCCTTCGACTCGACGAGGATCCCGTCCAGGGCCCGGAATCGGGCACGCCCGCGGCCAGCCTGCGCACGCTGCCGCTGCCCGCCGCGCTGCGGCCCTTCGTCGCGCAGATGCTGCTGTACCGCGAGACCTTCTCGCCCGGCCACGAGGTTGTCGAACGCGTGATCCCCGACGGCGCGGTGCGCCTCGTCGTGCACTGGGGCGATGCGCCGGCCGCGGGCCCGGATGCTCGGCGCACCCTGCTCGCGATCGGCCCGTCGACGACGCCGGCCGTGCTGCGCTTGTCGGGCCGCATGGCCGGGCTCGCGATCACGCTGCGCCACGGTGCGGCGGCTGCGCTGCTCGGGGTGCCGGTCGGCGAGATCGCCGGGCTCGCGCTGCCGTTGCAGGCCCTGTGGCCGCGCGGCGATGCCGAGGCCTTGTCTTCGCTGGCCGACCTGGAAGACGACGCCAGCCGCGTGCGGGTCGTGCAGCAGGCGCTGCTGCAGCGGCTGCGCCATGCGCCCATCGCCGAGCCACGGC
>NZ_JBFULV010000148.1:0-12525 GCF_054049715.1 Rhizobacter sp. P5_C2
CGGCCACACCGTCAAGTCGCCGATGGTCGGCACCTTCTATGGCGCCGCCAGCCCGGGCGCCAAGCCCTTCGTCGAGGTCGGCAGCACCATCAAGGAAGGCGAGCCGATCTGCATCATCGAGGCGATGAAGATCATGAACGAGATCGAGGCCGACAAGTCCGGCACCGTCACGAAGATCCTGTGCGCCAACGGCCAGCCGGTCGAGTTCGGCCAGCCCTTGTTCATCATCGAATAAGGCGCTCCGCATGTTCAAGAAGATCCTGATCGCGAACCGCGGCGAGATCGCCCTGCGGATTCAGCGTGCCTGCCGCGAGATGGGCATCAAGTCGGTCGTCGTCTACTCCGAGGCCGACCGCGACGCCAAGTACGTGAAGCTGGCCGATGAAGCGGTGTGCATCGGCCCGGCGGCATCGGCGCTGAGCTACCTCAACATGCCGGCCATCATCTCGACCGCCGAGGTGACCGACGCCGAGGCCATCCACCCCGGCTACGGCTTCCTGTCGGAGAACGCCGATTTCGCCGAACGCGTCGAGCAGAGCGGCTTCGTCTTCATCGGCCCGACCCCCGACGCCATCCGCACGATGGGCGACAAGGTGTCGGCCAAGCAGTCGATGATCAAGGCCGGCGTGCCCTGCGTGCCCGGCTCCGAAGGCGCGCTGCCCGACGACCCGAAGGAGATCATCAAGATCGGCCGCGCGGTCGGCTACCCGGTCATCATCAAGGCGGCCGGCGGCGGCGGCGGGCGCGGCATGCGCGTCGTGCACACCGAGGCGGCGCTGATCCACGCGGTGCAGACGACGCGCGCCGAGGCCGGCGCGGCCTTCGGCAACTCGGCCGTCTACATGGAGAAGTTCCTCGAGAACCCGCGCCACATCGAGATCCAGGTGCTGGCCGACGAGCACAAGAACGCCGTCTGGCTGGGCGAGCGCGACTGCTCGATGCAGCGCCGCCACCAGAAGATCATCGAAGAGGCACCGGCGCCGGGCATCCCGCGCCGCGTCATCGAGAAGATCGGCGACCGCTGCGCCGCCGCCTGCAAGCGCATCGGCTACCGCGGCGCCGGCACCTTCGAGTTCCTGTACGAGAACGGCGAGTTCTATTTCATCGAGATGAACACCCGCGTGCAGGTGGAACACCCGGTGACGGAGCTGGTGACCGGCATCGACATCGTGCAGATGCAGATCCGCGTCGCGGCCGGCGAGAAGCTGCCGTTCCAGCAGCGCCAGATCCAGATGCGCGGGCATGCGATCGAATGCCGCGTGAACGCCGAGGACCCGTACAAGTTCACGCCGTCGCCGGGCCGCATCACGACCTGGCACGCACCGGGCGGGCCGGGTGTGCGCGTCGACTCGCATGTGTATGCCAACTACTTCGTGCCGCCGAACTACGACTCGATGATCGGCAAGATCATCACGCACGGCGACACCCGCGACCAGGCGCTGGCCCGCATGCGCATCGCGCTGTCGGAGACGGTGGTCGAGGGCATCCTGACCAACATCCCGCTGCACCGCGAGCTGATGGTGGACGCGAAGTTCGTCGAGGGCGGCACCAGCATCCACTACCTCGAAGGCTGGATGAGCCAGCACAAGCGCTGAGGCCCTGACCCTGATGTACGAGCTGTTGCTGCTGGTGCCCGAAGACCTGGTCGAGCCGGTGTCCGATGCGCTGATGGACGAGCTGCAGGCGTTGTCGGTCTCGGTCGAGGACGCCGATGCCGACACCGACGCCGAACACGCGCTGTTCGGCGAACCGGGCATGCCGGCGCCGCGCGGCGGCTGGCAGCGCTCGGTCGTCAAGGCGCTGTTCGCCGAGGAAGACACCGCCACCGAAGCGGGCGCGCTGCTGCTCGCGCAGGACTGGGCGACCGGCGTTCAGCTGCAGGCGCTGCAGAAGGTCGAGGAGCAGGACTGGGTGCGGCTGACGCAATCGCAGTTCGCACCGGTGCCGGTCACCGACACCTTCTGGATCGTGCCGACCTGGCACGAGCCGCCGGCGCAGGCGCGCACCGTGATCCGGCTCGACCCCGGCCTCGCGTTCGGCACCGGCACGCACCCGACGACGCGCATGTGCCTGCGCTGGATCGCGACCCAGGCGCCGGCGCGCGCGGCCGGCTGGCAGCGCGTGCTCGACTACGGCTGCGGCTCCGGCATCCTCGCGATCGGCGCAGCGCTGCACGGCGGGCGCGGCATCGACGCGGTCGACATCGACCCGGCCGCCGTCGACTCCACCCGCGCCAATGCGAGCGCCAACGGCGTCACGCTGGACGCCGGCCTGCCCGACGCCGCCCACGGCGAGTACCCGCTGGTGCTGGCGAACATCCTCGCGTCGCCGCTGAAGCTGCTGGCCCCGCTGCTGTGCGGCCATGTCGCGGCCGGCGGCGACCTGGTGCTGGCCGGCATCCTCGAGCGCCAGGCCGACGAGCTGAAGGCCGCTTATGCGCCCTGGTGCACGCTGGACGTCAGCGACCAGGAAGAAGGCTGGATCCTGATGACGGCGCGGAAGAAGGCCATGGCATGATTTCGCCATGAGCCTGGCCACTCGTTGCACTGCCTGCGGTACCGTCTTCCGGGTCGTCCAGGACCAGCTCAAGGTCTCCGAAGGCTGGGTCCGCTGCGGGCGCTGCGACGAGGTCTTCAATGCGCTCGAAGGCCTGTTCGACCTGGAGCGCGATGCGCCGCCCGAATGGCGCGCGCCGGTCCCACCGCCGAGCGCGCCGACGCCGGTTGCTGTCGCCCCGGCCACGCCATCGTTCCAGCCGCTGCCCGAGCCACCGGACGATGACGACATCTTCCAGCTGAGCGAAGACGACCGCATCCACTCGCGCTTCTTCCACCCCGAACAGCAAGACGTCGCGCAGACGCCGGCGCAAGGCGTGGCGCAACGCGACCGCGTCGATTTCTCGGATGCGCAGTTCAACATGGACCTGCTGGAGAGCGAGGTGCACGGCGGTGCGCCGCCGCCGGCACCGCCGCGCAAGTCCAAGCCGGCCGCCAGGCCGGCCGCGAAGTCGACCAAGCCGTCGAAGCCTGCCGCGCGGCCGTCACCGCCCCGACCGGCGGCCCCCGGTTTCGTGCGCGAGGCCCGTCAGCGCGAACGCTGGCGCAGCCCGTGGGTGCGCGGCCTGCTGTCGCTGCTGACGCTCGCGCTGCTGGCGGGCCTGGCCGGGCAGGCGGCGCTGCATTTCCGCGACGCCGTCGCCGCGCAGTGGCCCGAGACGAAACCCTGGCTCGCGATGGCCTGCCAGCAATGGCATTGCGAGATCGGCGCGCCGCGCCGCATCGACGACCTGGTCGTCGAGAGCAGCGCGCTGGCGCCGGCCAATGGCGGCGCGGCCTACAAGCTGTCGGTGGTGCTGCGCAACCGCAGCGCGCTCGCGCTCGCGATGCCGTCGATCGACCTGAGCCTGAGCGACCCGAGCGGCCAGCTGGTCGCGCGGCGCGCGCTCGCGCCGTCGGATTTCCATGTCGCGACGCCGGTCGTCGCAGCCGGCGCCGAGAGCAGCCTGCAGCTGCTGCTGGCCACCGACGGGCGCCGCGTCAGCGGCTACACCGTCGAGATCTTCTACCCCTGAGCCCGAGCCTGAGCACGCACGCACCGCGTCTCCGGCGTTCCTTCTTTCCTGGAGCTTCCATGTCAGCCCTCATCTGCGGATCCCTCGCCTTCGACACCATCACGATGTTCCCCGGCCGCTTCGCGCAGCAGATCCTGCCGGAGCAGGTGCACATCCTGAACGTGTCCTTCCTGGTGCCGACGCTGCGCCGCGAGTTCGGCGGCTGCGCCGGCAACATCGCGTACACGCTGGCCAAGCTGGGCGGCGAACCGCTGGTGATGGCCACGGTCGGCGCCGACGACGTGGAGTACCGCGCGCGCATCGCATCGTGGGGCGCGAGCACCGAGTTCGTGCGCAACGTGCCTGACAGCTACACCGCGCAGGCCATCATCATCACCGACACCGACAACAACCAGATCACCGCCTTCCACCCCGGCGCGATGCAGGCGGCGCACACGACCACGGTGCCGACCGACCGCGGCGTGCGCATCGCGATCGTCGCGCCCGACGGCCGCGACGCGATGCTGCAGCATGCGCAGCAGCTGGCCGATGCGCAGATCCCGTTCATCTTCGATCCGGGCCAGGGCCTGCCGATGTTCGACGGTGCCGAGCTGAACCGCTTCGTCGCGCAGGCGAGCTGGGTCACCGTCAACGACTACGAGGCGCGGATGCTGTCGGAGCGCACCGGGCTGAGCATCGAGGCGATGTCGCGCTCGCATCTGAAAGGCGTCGTCGTGACGCTGGGGGCCGAAGGCTGCGAGCTGTGGCAGCAAGGCGTGCGCACGCTGGTGCCCGGCGTGCCGGCGAGCGAGGTGCTCGACCCGACCGGCTGTGGCGATGCGTTCCGTGCCGCGCTGCTGTACGGCCTGGAGCGCGGCTGGACGCTCGAGCGCTGCGTCGAACTCGGCAACCGGATCGGCGCGCTGAAGATCGCCAGCCGCGGCGGCCAGAACCATGTGATCGATCGCACGCTGCTGGGGGTGTGAAGCGGAAGTTCCCGGAAGCGAGGGGGTGACCTATCGGGGTTTCCGGGATATCTTCACGCCCTGCGTCAGACAAATGTTGATACCTTCGTTGGGTTGATCGGCTCGTCGTTCAGAAAGAGCCGGCAAAGGGAACACGATGCAGGCTTTCCAGTCACTCATATTGGCCTTCATGACACTCGCGTTGTGCGCGGTGACGTGGGGCGCCTGCCATTGGTGGTACGGCCGCCGCCTGAAGATCCTGCAGCAGCGGGTCGACAAGATGGAGAAGGCGCGGCACGTCGCCGGGCTGCATGCGCAGCAGGCCCGCAAGCAGATCGAGCAGTTGCACAAGCAGATGGCCGTGCTGCAGCAAAAACGCAGCGACCTGCAGGCGGTGATGCAATCGCAGCTCGACGTCGACCTGCCGATGGCGAGCGGTCATTCGTCAGGCGGCGATGGCGCTCCCGCGTTGCCCCCGAACGGCTTCGCTGATACGCAGCCGATGTAAGCGGCGGTCGAGGCGGAGGCCGGGCCGAGCGCCGGGCCGCCCCAAGCCGGCCCGGATCCCCTCGGGGGATCGTCGAAGTACCCTTCGGCGAGGGGCCGTCATGCCAGCAGAAAAAAACCCGGCCGAGGCCGGGTTTTGTCTGAATGCCTTCCGGCCTCAGGGCTTGTTGCCCGTCGGGAAAGGCCACGCAGCAGCGGGGCTGAGTGCGGTCTTGGCTGCAGGAGCAGCCGCAGGCTTCGCAACAGCAGGCGCAGCAGGCGCCGCGGGTGCCGCCTTCTTCGCTGCAGGCTTCTTCGCAGCCTTCTTTGCAGCGGGCTTCGCAGCAGGCTTCGCGGCCTTCTTCGCAGGGGCAGCCTTCTTGGCAGGCGCCTTCTTCGCAGCGGCCTTCTTGGCAGGCGCCTTCTTGGCAGCAGCCTTCTTCGCCGGAGCCTTCTTGGCAGCGGCCTTCTTCGCCGGAGCCTTCTTCGCCGCGACCTTCTTTGCCGCAACCTTCTTCGCCGGTGCCTTCTTGGCTGCCGCCTTCTTCGCCGGCGCCTTCTTGGCGACGACCTTCTTGGCCGCGACCTTCTTGGCCGGAGCCTTCTTCGCTGCGGCCTTCTTCGCCGGGGCCTTCTTCGCCGCGACCTTCTTTGCCGGAGCCTTCTTCGCTGCCGCCTTCTTGGCCGGAGCCTTCTTTGCAGTTGCCATTACATTTCTCCTTGATCAAGTTGAAAGAGCACTGCCCTGCGCCGGCGGGATGCCGATGCGAGGCAGTTATTCACTGTCCGAAGTCGCCCAGGAGGGACGCCCCGGTACGGTGAATGGGGTTGCAAACCGTTGGCCACCGCTTGCTTGACGGTGATCTCTTGACGGCTTGCGAATCTTGATCTCGTCCATGACCTGTTGCTGATCGTGTGTGCAGTCAGCGAAGCGTCAGTCCCACGAGAGGGCGCCACCGGATTGGTACTCGATGACGCGCGTCTCGAAGAAATTGCGCTCCTTTTTCAGGTCGATCATTTCGCTCATCCACGGGAACGGGTTTTCCTCGTTCGGGAAGAGCTCTTCCAAACCAATCTGCGTTGCACGCCGGTTGGCGATGTAGCGCAGGTAACCCTTGAACATCGATGCATTGAGGCCCAGCACGCCACGCGGCATGGTGTCCTCGGCGTAGCGGTACTCGAGCTCGACGGCCGTCATGAACAAGGCCTTGATCTCGGCCTTGAACTCCGCCGTCCAGAGGTGCGGATTCTCGAGCTTGATCTGGTTGATCAGGTCGATGCCGAAGTTGCAGTGCATCGACTCGTCGCGCAGGATGTATTGGTACTGCTCGGCAGCCCCGGTCATCTTGTTCTGGCGGCCGAGCGCAAGGATCTGCGTGAAGCCGACGTAGAAGAACATGCCTTCCATCAAGCACGCGAACACGATCAGCGACTTCAGCAGCGTCTGGTCGTTCTCGGGTGTCCCGGTGTTGAAGTTCGGATCCATGATCGCGTTGATGAACGGGATCAGGAACTCGTCCTTGTCGCGGATCGACTTCACCTCGTTGTAGGCGTTGAAGATCTCGCTCTCGTCCAGCCCGAGCGACTCGACGATGTACTGATAGGCGTGCGTGTGGATCGCTTCCTCGAAGGCCTGGCGCAGCAGGAACTGGCGGCATTCGGGCGCCGTGATGTGGCGGTAGGTGCCCAGCACGATGTTGTTGGCAGCCAGCGAATCGGCGGTGACGAAGAAGCCGAGGTTGCGCTTGATGATGCGGCGCTCGTCGTCGGTCAGGCCGTTCGGATCCTTCCAGGTCGCGATGTCGCGCGACATGTTCACTTCCTGCGGCATCCAGTGGTTCGCGCAGGTCGCGAGGTACTTCTCCCACGCCCACTTGTACTTGAACGGCACCAGCTGATTGACGTCGGTGCGGCCGTTGATGATGCGCTTGTCGGCGGCGTTCACGCGCCGTGCGGCAGCGGGAGTCGTCGTGCTGGAAATGCTGGAGGAGGTGTCGTTCAAGAGGGAGGCAGGTGCTGCGATCGCAGCATCGAAGTCCGGAGACGGAGCGACTGCACGCGCTTGAGAGGGCAGGCTCTGCGCGGGACTCGCTTTGTGAGAGATCGAGGGTTTAAGGTCTTCTTCCCAAACCAACATGGTGGACTTCCTTGACGCGTTGAATTATGAGAGTGTTGTGTTGAAACACCAAGCACTTATTGACATCGCGAGCACTTCGCTGTTGCTGTGTCGCATCGAAAAAACGCGCGTGCTTCGATGATCAATCTCGATGAGCACGCGCGTGTCTCAGTGCATCACTGACAGGCCTCACACGTCGGGTCGTCGATCGCGCAGAACTTGATGTCGGTCGCAGGTTCTTGCGATGCGGAGATCACCGGCGCAACCGCCGCGGCCATCACGCTGTGGGCCTGCACCGCAGCGACCGGCGCCGCGCCCATCGACGACGATCCATCACCGCTCGACACCGAGTTCATCTGCCCCGCCTTCACCGTCGATTTCTCGGCGTGCGTGGCGCCGACGGTGCGCAGGTAGTAGGTCGTCTTCAGGCCGCGCGTCCATGCGAGCTTGTAGGTTTCGTCGAGCTTCTTGCCCGATGCGCCAGCCATGTAGATGTTCAGCGACTGCGCCTGGTCGATCCACTTCTGGCGGCGCGCGGCGGCTTCGACCAGCCACTGCGTCTCGACCTCGAAGGCCGTCGCGTACAGCGCCTTCAGGTCGGCCGGCACGCGGTCGATGCGGCGCAGCGAACCGTCGAAGTGCTTCAGGTCCATCACCATCACGTCGTCCCACAGGCCGAGCTTCTTCAGGTCGCGCACCAGGTACTCGTTGACGATGGTGAACTCGCCCGACAGGTTGGACTTCACCGACAGGTTGCCGAACGACGGCTCGATCGACGCGCTGACGCCGATGATGTTCGAGATGGTCGCGGTCGGCGCGATCGCCACGCAGTTGGAGTTGCGCATGCCGTGCTCGGCGATGCGGCCGCGCAGCGCCGGCCAGTCCAGCGTCGTGCTGCGGTCGACATCGACGTACCCGCCGCGCGCTTCGGCCAGCAGGTCGAGCGAGTCGATCGGAAGAATGCCCTTGTCCCACAGCGAGCCGCGGTAGCTGGAGTAGCGGCCGCGCTCGGCTGCCAGTTCGGTCGAGGCCCAGTAGGCGTAGTAGCAGACGGCTTCCATCGAACGGTCGGCGAAGGACACCGCGTCGTCGGAGGCGTACGGCGTGCGCAGTTCGTACAGCGCGTCCTGGAAGCCCATGATCCCCAGGCCGACCGGGCGGTGGCGCAGGTTGGAGTCACGCGCCTTCTTGACCGCGTAGTAGTTGATGTCGATCACGTTGTCGAGCATGCGCATCGCGGTCGAGACGGTCTTCTTCAGCTTCGCGTGGTCGATCTGCACCACGCCGTCGACCTGCTTCAGGTGGTGCACCAGGTTCACCGACCCCAGGTTGCAGACGGCGATCTCGGTCTCGCTGGTGTTCAGCGTGATCTCGGTGCACAGGTTGCTCGAGTGCACGACGCCGACGTGCTGCTGCGGCGAGCGCACGTTGCAGGCGTCCTTGAAGGTGATCCACGGGTGGCCGGTCTCGAACAGCATCGAGAGCATGCGGCGCCACAGGTCCTTGGCGGGGATCTTCTTGAACAGCTTGATCTCGCCGCGCGCGGCCTTGTCTTCGTAGCGCGTGTAGGCTTCCTCGAAGGCCTTGCCGAACTTGTCGTGCAGGTCGGGGCAGTTGGACGGCGAGAACAGCGTCCAGTCGGCGCCTTCCATCACGCGGCGCATGAACAGGTCCGGAATCCAGTTCGCGGTGTTCATGTCGTGGGTGCGGCGGCGGTCGTCGCCGGTGTTCTTGCGCAGCTCCAGGAACTCCTCGATGTCGAGGTGCCAGGTCTCGAGGTAGGCGCAGACGGCGCCCTTGCGCTTGCCGCCCTGGTTCACCGCGACCGCGGTGTCGTTGACGACCTTCAGGAACGGCACGACGCCCTGGCTCTTGCCGTTGGTGCCCTTGATGTGCGAGCCGAGCGCGCGCACGTTGGTCCAGTCGTTGCCCAGGCCGCCGGCGAACTTCGACAGCAGCGCGTTCTCCTTCAGCGCCTCGTAGATGCCTTCGAGGTCGTCGGCGACGGTCGTCAGGTAGCAGCTCGACAGCTGCGAGCGCTGCGTGCCGGCGTTGAACAGCGTCGGCGTGGAGCTCATGAAGTCGAAGCTGGACAGCACTTCGTAGAACTCGATCGCGCGCGCTTCGCGGTCGATCTCGTTCAGCGCCAGGCCCATCGCGACGCGCATGTAGAACGCCTGCGGCATCTCGATGCGCACTTCGTTGATGTGCAGGAAGTAGCGGTCGTACAGCGTCTGCAGGCCGAGGTAGTCGAACTGCAGGTCGCGCTCGGCCTTCAGCGCCGCGCCCAGGCGGGCCAGGTCGTACTGCAGCAGCTTCTCGTCCAGCCGCTCGGCTTGCACGCCCTTCTTGATGAAGCCGGGGAAGTAGTCGGCGTAGCGCGCCGGCATCTCGCCCTGCAGCACTTCTTCGCCGAGGATTTCCTTGCGGATCGTGTGCAGCAGCAGCCGCGCGGTGGCGCGCGTGTAGCCGGGGTCCTTCTCGATCAGCGTGCGCGCGGCCAGGATCGCGGCCTTGTGCACTTCGTCGATCGGCACGCCGTCATACAGGTTGCGGCGCGTCTCGGCCAGGATCGGGTCGGGCTTCACGTCGGCGCCCAGGTCGGCACAGGCCGATTCGATCAGCACCTGCAGGCGCGCGAAGTCGAGCGGCACGCGCTGGCCGCGGTCGATCACCGTCAGCACCGGCTCGGCGGCAGCCGTGGCCACGTGGCCCTGCTTCGAACGCTCCTGCGAACGGCGCTCGCGGTACAGCACGTAGGCACGCGCCACTTCGTGGTGGCCGCCGCGCATCAGGCCGAGTTCGACGTGGTCCTGCACGTCTTCGATGTGGAAGGTGCCGCCGCCCGGGCGCGAGCGCAGCAGTGCGCGCACGACCGATTCGGTCAGGCCGTCGACGGTCTCGCGCACGCTGGCCGAGGCCGCGCCCTGCGTGCCGTGCACGGCCAGGAAGGCCTTCATCAGTGCGACGGCGATCTTGTTGGGTTCGAAGGACACCACCGCGCCGTTGCGGCGGATGATCTGGTAGCCCTGGTAGGCCGACGCGGAAGCCGCGGGGCCGGTGCCGCTGCGCGGCGTGCTGGTGGACGTGGAGGCGGCGTTGGGAGTGACGTTGCTGACTGCTTGCATGGATACCCCTTCTTGTGGTCTGTCGACGCGGTATGAATTCAATGCCCGATGTTCACGCCGACCACCCCGCAGCCAATGACTGCGGCGCGCCCACGGCGCTGAGTCGCCGGTGACGCATGAGAGGAACGATGAAGAACGAAGGACGAGCGCGATGGTTGAGGCTGTGGAACGGCTTGCCAACATGCGCGACCCGGATGCCCGACGTGTTTTCCGTCGATGCCGCCCGCTGCGCAGGCCCCTGGATTCCAGATGGCGAGGACGGGCACGGGTCTGAAGCTGCTGAGACAAGAGGATACCACGAGGGACACTATATCTGGGGGTCCGGCAGGCTTCAAGCACTAGCTGTAGCGTCCCGACAAACAAGGGGGATGCTCCGGCGATGCACCGCGACGCATCGTGAAAGTGCATCGCGCGGCCTCGGCACCCACCAACGCTGCACCTGCATCGGTGCATCCGCCAGCAGCCTTGCGCTCCGCGCGATTTGCGCCCGCGACGCCGATGGAAACTGGCTTGCCGCGATGCACTAACCCGTGCATCGGCGCGCAGCGATCAACGCGGCGCGCGCAGGCCCTCGGGAAAATACCGACCGTGCCAGCGCAGCCCGTCGGTGACACGCGGCCAGTCGAAGCCCGGACCCGGATCGATCTTGCGGCCGGGCGCGACATGCTCGTGCCCGGCCACGCCCTGCAGCGGATAACGCCGCGCGATCGCGCGCAGCAGCGGCAGCAGCCGCGCGTACTGCGCGTCCTCGAAGCGCTCGCCCTCCAGCCCTTCGAGCTCGACGCCGACCGAGAAGTCATTGCAGCCCTCGCGACCGCGCCAGGCCGAGCGGCCGGCATGCCACGCACGCTCGTTGCACGAGACGAACTGCAGCAGCTCGCCGTCGCGCCGCACGACGAAGTGCGACGAGACCTGCAGCCCGCGGATCTGCTGGAAATAGGGATGCGCGTCCCAGTCGAGCCGGTTCGCGAACAGGCGCTCGATGTGATCGCCGCCGTACTCGCCGGGCGGCAGGCTGATCGAATGGATGACTGCCAGCTCGACCGCGCAGCCGGCCGGCCGCGGCCCGAAGTTCGGGCAGGCACAGCGGCGGGCGCCGCTGCACCAGCCGTCGGCCTCGATCAGCAGCGGCGGCTCAGGTCGGTTCGCTGCGTTCGACATCGACCGGGTCGTCGGTGCCGCCGACGTTGACGCCCAGGCGGGCCATCCGGTAGCGCATCTGGCGCAGCGAGAGCCCGAGGCTCGCGCCGGCCGCGGTGCGGTTGTAGCGGTAGCGCTCGAGCGCGCGTTCGAGCACGTCGCGCTCGATGTCGTCGAGGTAGGCCGCGAGGTCGCTCGGCAGCGGTGCCTGCACCGGCACGACCGGTGCGCGCACGGCTTCGGCTGCGGGCGTGGCGGCGGGCTTCGCCGACACCACCGGCGTGGCATCGAACTCCGACGAGTCGCTGTCGCTGAACACCAGCTCGGAGACGCCCAGGTCGGCGACGTCGATCACGTCGCCCACCGTCAGCGCGACCGCGCGGTGCAGCAGGTTCTCGAGTTCGCGCACATTGCCGGGGAAGCTGTAGCGGCTGAGCTGCACCATCGCGTCGCGCGTCAGGCGCGGCGCGGGCGACACGCCGGCATCGCGCGCGATGCGGTCGAGCACGCGGTCGCAGATCAATGGCAGGTCTTCGAGGCGCTCGCGCAGCGGCGGCACGCGGATCTGGATCACGTTGAGGCGGTAATACAAGTCCTGGCGGAACTTGCCGGCCTGCACTTCGGCGCCGAGGTCCTTGTGGGTCGCGCTGAGCAGCCGCACGTTGACCGGCTGCTCGACGACCGCGCCGACCGGTCGCACCGAGCGCTCCTGGATCGCGCGCAGCAGCTTGCTCTGCATCGCGAGCGGCAGGTCGCCGATCTCGTCGAGGAACAGCGTGCCGCCGTTGGCGGCCTGGAAGAAGCCCTCGCGGTCTTCGGCGGCGCCGGTGAACGCGCCCTTGCGGTAGCCGAAGAACTCGGCCTCGAGCAACTGCTCGGGAATGGCACTGCAGTTGACCGGCACGAAGGGTTGCCCGGTGCGCGGGCTGATCTCGTGGATCGCACGCGCGACCAGTTCCTTGCCGGTGCCGGACTCGCCGTTCACCAGCACCGGGGCCATGCTGCGCGCCACCTTGTCGATCAGCTGGCGCACCTGCTGCATGGCCTGCGACTGGCCGGCCATGCGGGTGAGCGCCTGGCTGACCGGGCCGGCGTGGGCCGGCGGCGCGGCCGGTGCCAGTGCGGCCGGCCGGGCCGCAG
>NZ_JBFULV010000149.1:0-12431 GCF_054049715.1 Rhizobacter sp. P5_C2
GGCGAGGCTGCGTCCGCTGCAATGGCTGCTGATCGAGTGGCCGGCCCACGAGGCCGAGCCGAGCAAGTACGTCTTGTCCACATTGCCCGAGGACATTGCGCTCAACGAATTGGTCGSTGCCGCGCATCAGCGCTGGCGCATCGAGCGCGACTACCAGGATCTGAAACAGGACTTCGGGCTGGGGCACTACGAGGGCCGGGGCTGGCGCGGGTTCCATCACCATGCCAGCCTGAGCATCGCAGCCTACGGRTTCCTGATGACCGAACGACTCATCGCCGACAAGCCCGTCGGCGGCAAAAAAAACTTCATCGAACGCAAAGTGCCTGCCCTTCCCGAGGATTACATCCCCCGAGGCAGTCCTGCGCGCGCAGCGTCACGTGAGCAACTCCATCACGACGCTGCGCCATCAACTCAGCTACGCGTTGATCGCCCGCCTCGSGCAGTGCCCCTGCTGCGGAAGGGTACGAGAAAAACTACTCTTGTGACACAGTAAGACTAGCGGCTTGCAATCTCTGGGGGCAACTCCGACGCGCGCTTAAAGTCGACCCGATTGACCGATGGAGCTGGTGCGCGGCGCTGCCGCACGCAAGTGCCAAGATCGACGGTAATGGCGCCAGAGGCGTCGAACGCGACACTTCGAATCTGCTGGCCGCATCCCCGTGGCGGCGCAGCCAAGTCGACCGTCGGTGTGAAAATCGTGCCATCGGCAAGCAGCAGCAAACGCACGCTAGAACCTGCGGTGATTGCCGCGAGCTTGCCGTCAGGGGATGGCCAAACACTTGCCACATCCGACGTTCCAAGTTCCACCGATCGGTGCGTCCAACGCACGAGCATGCTGCGGCCTCCCTCCCCGATGGCAATGCCCATCAGCGATTCGCCCGGAAGCGACAGCACGGTGAAGGCGCCAGCGCGGAACAGTTGCGCATCTGGAAGGTCGCGCGGTGCCCCAGCCTGCTGCTGGCGATCGAACTGTCGCCGGCCAAGAAGCCATAGCTGGTTGGCGCCAATGCGGTAGACCAGCAGTTCGACGCTGTGCGGGCTACCCGGCACGGTGGCTGCAACAAGCACGCTGCTGCCCTCCTCGTCGATCACTAGGCTCGTCGCGTATCCGGCGGGTGAGACATCCGGATCCAGCCTCTTGCGGTCCGCGAGCCGAAGGAGGCTGAATGCCATTCCGAAACCCGGCGTGCGACCCATGCGCACCGCGGCCCACGCGGCGCCGGACTCGTGCCACAGCATGCCGCCGTGGTCCTCGGAGGGAAAGGCCACGGTGTCACACTTGTCGGCCAGCCCCGGCATCTTCAGTTCGCAGACGGTCCAGCCTCCCGTCCATTGTCCAAGAGCGACCAGGTTCGCCAGGTAGGTTGCGCCGGAAGGCCCTTTCAGCAGGCGCCGGCATATAGGCTCATCGAGGTGTGCCTGAAATTGCACCGCCTCCAGGCCCACAGCGCTCGGCGGATTCGAGTCCGAGAGTTTCAGTCCCTGGGCGACCGGGCGCACTGTCGCCGGTTCGTCGGTGCCGCAGAGTGGACCAGGATCCTTCATTGCTGCGGCTTGCGCCGGCTGCTCGCCCGTAGGCGCTGAAAACAGAGTCGCTTCCGGAACAACGCCCGGCAAGACAAGCGTCTCGACAGATACGGAAGGAATGGGCACGGTGCAGGCATCCCTTTCGTCGCCAAGATGGGTGAGCTCGCGCATTGTGGCGTGGTCGACCGTTCGTGCGACGTCAGTGGAAGCCTCAAACAGGCTGGAATAGGAACGCACTGAGTACCGGCGCGACGCCTTGTCGTCATCGTCTTCGTCTTCACTGTCCTGCACAATGCCCGAGCAATCCTTAAGCACCAATGGAGACCGGAGCTGGAGACTTTGGCCGGTACTCGCACGCAAATCCAGCGCCCACCACTTTGTGCGCGCATTGTCACCGTCGACATCTTCCATCCTGAAGCCCAGGAGCAACTGGTGGGGCCGGGAGGGCAGTCGGCGCAAGGCGAAGGGCTCGGTGAGGCGGGAGTTGTCGTGCTCTTCGGAGAACACCGCTCGCGATTGCCCGGTGGCCGCGTCGATAAGGTGGATCTCTGTGCCGCGGTTGCTCGTGCTCGACGCCACCGCCTCGCGCAGCAGCACCGTCATGCCTTGGTCAGGCACGACAAAGGCGGCCAGGGGATCAATGGACAGGCGGACGGTGCGGTCGCCGTGCAGATACGATGCGCCGTTGTAGCGGAAAACGGCCCCCTTGGGCACGCCCTTCAGGATTTCATGCGCGTCAACGATGCGTTGTATGCCGTAGCGCGCGAGCACGGTTGCGTTTTGACCTAGCTCGGTGGAGCGCAGGCGAGAGTCGGTCGCCAGCTCCACAAAAGCGCCCACCGCCTCACCTACACTCAGCTCGGAGGCGAGCAAGGTCCGGGCCTCCACAAAGCCCCGCTGCGCGTCCGCCAAGACCAGCTCCTGCCGCGGCAGGATCGCCGAGTGGTACACGAGGAGGCCACCGATGCCCAGGTAGGCCGCGAGTTTGATTGGGTCGGCGAAGGGCATCAACGCATAGGCGGCGCCACGCAGAGGGCCCAGCGGCGGCCGTTGGTCCATCGCCTCCACGCGCGTCGTCCCGAGCAATAGTCCCACCCAATGGGATCGCATGAATGCGTCCGGATCCGGATCCAACGGCTGGAAGTAGTGGCTGTGGGCGCCCGCGAAGAATCGGTTGACGAGCCGCTCGTGCGTAAAGCCATAGAAGCCGACCCGACCGGCCATGCCGGTGAACAGGATCGCGAACTGGCTCAGCAGCAAGACGTTGTCGTCGACACCGCAGTCGTTCACCACGGCATCCACTTTCCCAGAGTCCAGCAGTGGCGACCAATCAAAATCGGACTTGAGCACGCTGCCGGCCAGCAGAATGCACCGGATCGAAGGAAGATCCCGAGGATCCATCCCGCGCAATGCCCACGCGACGATGTGCGTTCCGAACGAGTGCGCGACGATGGACACCCGGGCGCCCGGGTTTGCCCGGAACACCTGCAGCAGGCGCGAGCGGAATCGGCGCACTTCGATCCAGCGCAAAAACGGAACGGCGAAGGCGATCGCGCTGAAGTAGCCGTAGCCATAACTGCTGATCCGCGCGTCGGGTCGGGCTTGGCGCATGAGCGCCGCCAAGCGGTTCTGCCACCCCCCAAAAGTCCGGATACCGTGCACGGTGACAACGAGAGCCGGGCCTGCGCTGTCTTGCTGAGCCATCGTCTACTCTCCTGCTGGAGTGACCTGCCCCCTTCCGCCGTCGTTTCAGAAGGAGTCCAGGGTTGAAGGTTTAGTGATCTCGTTGGTCGCCGGCTTTTTTTGAGCAGCATCGCCGACATGCCGCCGGTGTCGCTAGGGGGGCGAACCGTTGAATTGTTGTCGAGCGTGGCCGACATCGACGCAGCGACACGGCGGTGGCCTCCGGACAGTGGCCGGCCACGCCGCGCTCACCCGCTGTCGATTGCCGTCGGCTTGGCCATGTAGCAGGTCAGGCCGTCCTCGTCACAGCCGACCGGATAGACCTGTCGCGGGTACTCGTCAATCTCGATGTCGCGCTGCGATCCGAAGATGCGCGTGAAAAGCCGAAGCGCCTTCTTTGGCATCTTGTCGAGTACGAAGTAGCCGTGCCCGCCGAAGCCGACCGAGGCATTGCTGAAACTCACGTAGCGCACCGCCCTGGACTGAAGCAATTCGGGGCCAGGGTCGGTTCCAAGCTTAAATTGGCTCCCGTCGGCGATGTAGGCGCCGAAGAGCACCGAGTCGCCCTTGTTGTAGGTGACGAAGACCTGCCCCTTGGGGCGCATCTTGTCCAGCCAGTCGCGGTGCCCAGCGGCACGCACGCAGGCGGCCACCAAGGCCACGTTGTGTGCCGTACCCATCGATTCGCCGGCGCCGGGTACATCTAGGGTGTATTGCAGGAAGTGCGCGCCGAGACTATGCGCTGCGAGCGTGAACGGCTGGATGTTGGCATGCAAGCGCGCAGTGCCGAGAAGGCGAAGGAAGCGCGCGAGCGCATCGACCGATTCCTGAGCATTGGTCTTCGCCTGACGGTAGCGGCGGATCTTGCGCTGGATCGCACCTTCGGTTCGGTTGCTCGCCTTCACCTTGGCGAGGTCGGTCTCGTCGCCCGCGTTGCCGCCCTCGACGCCGGGCAGTTCGCTGCCATCCGATAGAAAACCTTCGGAGGCCCAGGAGAAGCCAATGGTCTCGAAGCCATACAGCGCTTCAAGCTTGGCGCAGCGCTCGAAGCATGCCGCCGGTGTGTTGTTGTTGCCGTGCAGGTAGACGAGCACCTTGCGTGCGCCGGAGAACAAGGGCAGCAGCGCATTGAGGGCGTCGACATCGCTCGCGTCGTTGTTCGCATTCGACACGGTCCAGGCGCCGCCTTGTGCCAGCCCCGAAACCGAGGCGAAGCCGAGGTGCGTGCCAGCCGGTTCAAAGCTGCGCCCGAACGCCGACTCATCGCCGGCCATGTTGACGACGCGGTTGGTGAAAATCAGCATCGCTCTGTCCCCTCGGTGCGGATCGCGCAGTATTGGGTCCGCCACCCACTCCGTCATCATCTCTCTTGAGGGCGCGCTGCAATATCGACAATCGACAGCGGCCGGCGAACTCAGGTGTCGAACCGCTCCTCGAATCGCCGTCATTCGGCACCACGCCCGCGCACCAGACCTTGAGGCTCAACCCACGACCATGGTCTAGCCTTCGCCGATGGCGGGCAATGCATAGCAGTGCCACCGCCTGCCTGTGGTTGCCGCGGGAGTACCTCCCCGACGATCCGATTGGCCGCTTACGGGCGAAATAATTTGGAGCCGCGAATGTCGCTGATGGGTCGATAGCTCCGCTTCGCAGCTCGTGAAAGCAGACGTTCAACAGTGCTCGGTCGAGGAGCGTCGTGGGCTTCGACTTCGTCAAGTGCCTCTGCGGTTCGCCGCGCTGTCGTCGACACGTCGCAACGTCGGCTTCGTCGCAACAAGCGGGCGCACGACGATCCCGACCGCCAGGCAGTAGCCGCTGCATTGCAGCCATTGGCTCGCAACACGATCGCTGCGCTCAAGCCGCCCTTCCATCAGAAGCCGATCGAAGGACGGGCGCCTCTCCACCAACTCCCCACTGCTGAACGTTGGAAGGCCCTGCCACCATCACTCAGCCGCGCCATTCCAAATGGTGCAAAATCCCCCTGCCCGCCACTCACCCGGCGGGCTTCGCTAGGGGTGCTGGCCACGTTCACGTGACCGGCTGAGAGAGTCCCTTTGAACCTGATCGGTGGCGCGCTGTCGCAGGCGCGCCACGGGCTGACAGATTTATCTTGTCGGCCTGAGGTAATCCTCGCGCAGGGAAGCGTCGTGCCGCGGAGCCTCTCTTCTTTGCCGCGGCCCGGTTGCGCCGACCTGCCATCGCCAAACCGGGAAGTACGATGGCATTCCGTTCTTGCAAGTCCCCTGCCCTGGCGCCGTTGGCCCTGGCGCCTTTGACACTGAGCCTCGCAGCCGCATTCAGCGCGCATGCGCAATCCACCACCACCCCCGATCCACAGACGCTGCCGCCGGTCACCGTGACCGGCCGCTCGCCCGACGCGATCGCCACCATCGGCGGCTTCGGCGACCTGCCGCTGTCGAAGCTGCCGCTGCAGGCGACCGTGGTCAGCAGTGTCGCGATGAAAGATGCCGGCGTGCACAGCCTTGCCGACATCACGCGCTTCGACGCGAGCCTCGGCGACGCCTACAACTCCGAGGGCTACTGGACCACGCTGATGGTGCGCGGCTTCGCGACCGACAACCGCTTCAACTTCCGCCGCGACGGCCTGCCGATCAACGCCGAGACCGCCCTGCCGCTCGCCAACAAGGAGCGCATCGAGATCCTCAAGGGCACCAGCGGCATGCAGGCCGGCACCAGCGCGCCGGGTGGCCTCGTCAACCTGGTCGTGAAGCGGCCCGAGGGCACCGTGCGCTCAGCGGCGCTGGAGTGGCAACAGAGCCACACCTGGCGCGGCGGTGTCGACATCGGCCAGCGCTTCGGCGAGGGCGAGGCCTTCGGCCTGCGCGTCAACGCGCAGTACGACGACCTGGATCCGCAGACGCACGACCTGCGCGGCCACAGCCAGCTGTTGGCGGTGGCCGGCGACTGGCGCGTGACGCCCGACACCCTGCTCGAGGCCGAGTTCGAGACCAGCCATCGCAGCCAGCCCAGCGTGCCGGCGATGAGCCTGCTCGGCAACCGCCTGCCCGATGCATCGGCCTACGACCCGCGCACCAACCTGAACAACCAGCCGTGGTCGCAGCCGGTGGTGCTCGACGGCGACACCGCCTCGCTGCGCTGGCAGCAGCGCCTGTCGGCCGACTGGCGCGCGGTCGCGCACTTCGCCACGCAGCGCCTGGTCAGCGACGACCGACTCGCCTTCCCCTATGGCTGCACCACCGAAGGCAACTACGACCGCTACTGCAGCGACGGCAGCTTCGACCTCTCCGACTACCGCAGCGACGACGAGCACCGCCGCACCGATGCGCTCGACCTGGGCGTGCGCGGCACGCTGTCGACCGGCGGGCTGTCGCACGAGCTGCAGACCGGCGTACTGTTCTCGCGCTTCAGGAGCCGCCTGCAGGGCCAGGCCTACAACTACGTCGGCGTCGGCAACATCGACGGCACCGCAGTGACGCCTGCAGATTCCACGCTGAACGCCACCAACACCAACCGCGACGAACGCAACACCGAGCTGTATGTGCGCGACGCGATCACGCTGACGCCGACCTGGAGCGCGTGGCTCGGACTGCGTCACACGCAGCTGAAGCGCGACAGCATCGCGACCGACGGCAGCCAGCCGGTCTCGTACACCGATTCGTTCACGACCCCGTGGCTCGCATTGAGCCACGCGCTGCAGCCCGGCCTGCTGGCGTACGCGAGCTGGGGCCAGGGCATCGAATCGGAAGTGGCGCCGAACCGCCCGCGCTACACGAATGCCGGGCAGGCGCTGGCTCCGCTGAAGAGCCGCCAGGTGGAGCTGGGCCTCAAGGGCAATGCAACAGACCTGAGCTGGGGCCTGACGGCTTTCGACATCGTGCGCCCGCGCTTTGCGGATGTCGGCAGCAATTGCGCTGATGACGAGAAAGGCAACACCTGCACGCACCAGGAAGACGGCGAACAGCGCCACCGCGGGCTGGAGGCCGAAGGCGCATGGTCGGTGGGCGACTGGACGCTGCAGGGCGCGGCGATGTGGCTGCATGCGCGGGTCGAGGACGTCGCCAGCGACGCGACGCTGAACGGCAAGCGGCCGGTCAACGTGCCCGATCGCACGCTGAAGCTCAACCTGAACTACCGCGTGCCGCTGCTCACCGGCCTGAACCTCTCGGCCGGCGCGGTGCACGAGGGCGAGCGGATGGTGCTGCAGGACAACAGCATCTCGATCCCCGGCTGGACGCGCTTCGACGCGGCGGCCCGCTACGAGCAACGGGTGGCCGGCGTCGGCACGCTGACCTGGCGCGTGGGCGTCGACAACCTGAGCGATCGCCGCGCCTGGAAGGAAGCGCCGCTGCAGTTCGGGCACGTGTACCTCTACCCGCTCGCGCCGCGCACGGTGCATGCGTCGGTTCAGATCGATTTGTGAGCGGGCGGCCAGAAGGCCCGTTTTTTCTGTCTATAATCTGAGGCTCAATTCCTCGATAGCTCAGTTGGTAGAGCGCCGGACTGTTAATCCGTAGGTCCCTGGTTCGAGCCCAGGTCGAGGAGCCAGTATTGACGGGGCCCGCAGCGATGCGGGCCCTTTGTCGTTTGGGCCGGATATGAGACGTTTATGAGACGGTGTCTCATATCCAGTAGTTCGGCCGCATCAGTCGTTCGTGCCCCCTTCGCGCGCCTGAGCGCTGTCGCGAGTGAAGTCCAGGAGCCAGGCCTGAGTCGTCTCAACCGCTCGCAGCTGAATAGCCGCTTTCGGGTTCGGCTCAAAGGCATCGCGTAGCAGCTGCAGCTCCTCCAGTGCAGCTCGCTCAAAGAGCGGCTTCGGCACAGCGACCTTGACCACTGCTGCGATCAGCGCCTTCATTGCCATGATTTCGCCGTGAAGATACTTGGCGACATCGCCTGCCTCGTCGACCTGTCCCATGCTGTGGCTCCTATGATGCTTTGGGCGCAAGCAGCCTACCCCCGAACCGTCGGTAGCAGCGCCCCTGACATGCCCTCTCGTCAGCCGTGTCGTCACGTCGTAGAGTTCGCCCGAACCGCCAACCTCACGCAGTACTGGAAAGATGATGTCGATTGCTCTGAACAAAGCCGCTTGGGTCGACCGCGTGTTCACCAAGCTGAGCAAGCTCGATCCCGAGGCGACGATCGAGCAACTACAAGCTGTGGCGGAGGATTCCTTCGCCGCTGCTGATTCCGGTACGCCCGAGGCTTGGGCGGAGCGCTATTTCCGGTCGCAGATCGGAGCGGGCGCTTCCGAGCAGCAGTGGCGCCTCGCCTTTTGGGAGCGCGTGTTCGAGCTGGAGCCCAGACTCAGTCTGATGGAAGCGTGGGATCTGTGGGAAGCGGCGGCGTGCGACCCGGTCCAAAGCGCGCGACCCGCACGTCAGGCCGCAGACCACCGCATGGGCGTGAGCCTACCTCCGATGACCGATGGGCAGAGCCCAGCACCGGCCTTGCCGAAGGAGAGCTGGTTGCTCAGCGTGGCCGGTGCGTCGCCGCCGCAGATCGAGCGTGCCCTCGCGGCCGTTCATGCCCTGTTCGCATCAGCCGAGGTGTCACCTGCGTTCGCCGCACGCGCCGCCCACAAGCTGGAGAGTTGGGACGCGGAAGGCTTTCCGCCCGAGAAGCTGCCGTCAAATGCGGAGTTCGACGCCGCAGACGTGTGGTTCAGGGTTGAGGAGTGCGTCATTGACGCCGTGTTCGGTTCGGACCGGCCGCCCAACGCCTCATCGCTGGTCGAGGTGTCCCTGCTGCCTACGGACCGCACGCTCCACTAACCCGCGCCCACTAGCGCGAGCCGGAGTTCGACCTGCGTCCCCGGTTGGCCGCAGCTCGATCACGCCTAGAACAGGTCCCCTTGTGCGTCAGGTACCACCGCAGATGGCGGCTTCGGCTTGTGCATCTGCGTCGCCTTCATTTTCTCCACGGGCCACTGCTCGATCAGCTGCTCGGCCTCTGCCGGTGACCCAAACAGCCATGCCTGCTGATCTTGAGGCGCAAGCACTGCGACCATGCGTTTCTCCGGATCGTCGGGGTCTGGCTTGTGCATGCGACTCATGATCGGGTGATCGTCCGCGTTGATCGTGATCATCGTGTACGTGTCAAGGACCTGGCCGGTGGACTGGTCTATCCAGCTGTTCCACAGACCTGCCAAGCCGAGCGGGCTGCCATCGTTGTTCTCGAACCGCCAGCTCACATGCGAGCCTGTTTCATAGCAAGGCTCGTAGAAATTGCGCACCGGAATCACGCAGCGTTGCCCCGCCTGCCACACCGGTTTGAACGTTCGGCTGACCCGCACCTTGTTCTCCCAGCGTGCGTTGTTCGTCGCGTACGGGTATTTGTCGATGTCAGGCCAGTTCGTCGGCACGAGCTGCCAGCGCCCGACGGCATAGATGACGCCGCCGGTCGTGGGGTCCGCGCGCAGGAACTGGCCCTGCCTCTTCGGCCCGACGTGATGCCCTTCGAAGAACCGCAGTGGAGGCATCGGTCCGCTCACGTCCCAGTAGTCCCAAACTTCCTGTTCAGTAGGCGAGGTGTACAGGTTGCACATCCTCGAACTCTAGCGCCGCAGAGCCCCCGGGCTGAGCAACCAACCTCACCCACCACGCCTGATCGAACCAGTCGGAGCTGCGGCTCGACCTGGTCGACTGAAGTTCCTGCCGACCCTTGATCAACATGCCGCGCGGATTGATGCGGACCACGCGCGCCTGGTCCAGCGGCGGCAACACCCAATTGAGGGCGTCTGGACGACGCAGGCCTGCCAGCAGCGGAGGATTGCGGTCCCGCGGATCTCGACCAGGCCGGTCCGGCGTCAGGCTCAACGTGCCTCGATGGGGCTGCGCGACGCTGAGGCTTCCCCTCTCGAGCCGCTGACCTCGCTTGTACATCTCCACCACATCGACCAGCATTTCATTCGGGCAGCACGGGGCGCAGCCAGGCGACGGCCGCTTCTTCGGGAGGCATGGCGCGCAGCCGCTCGTCTCGCCAGAGGTCGAGCGCAACGTCGTCCAGCCGCTGCGGATCCACCGTGGGCCACTGCGCTTGAAGGCGCGTCGACACCCTGTGCAGCCAGGAATTTGGCAGGAAAGACAGCTCATCCATGGATCCAATGTACTGTACAAACGTACAGTCTTTCAAGCGGATAACGACAGTTGGGCGGCCGTTACAAGATGTATCGCTGGCAGTTTCGTACGCCCTGGCGTCATCCTTTCCTACAAGCACTGGATGGACGCGGCAGAGAATGATTGAATCCCTCTGCAGGCCGCCATGCACTCCGACCTCAACGCGATTCTTGGAGAGCAGCAAGCCGTCCTTTCGCTGCTCAGCTCCCGCCTGCTCGACGAGTCGGGCCAAGTGAATAGGCAGTCCTTCGATTCCTTTGCGAGAGCGCTCTTCGCTCACTTGTCAGTCCTGAGCAGCGTGGTGCTCCCCGCGATGACGGACGCCGGGATGCAATCACAACTGAGCGCACCGTCAGAGGTCGCGTCCGCCTCGCTTGCTCACGCGGTCGTGCTGTCGCAATCGAACACATTGGACATGCCGAACGTCGCCACGTTGAGTGCCACCGCCACCGGCCTCATCGCAATTGAGCGAGCACTCATACCGTTGTCCATGCTCGCACTGCCAGTGGCCCGCCAGCATGAACTCGCTGCGTTGGCAGACGAGGTCTTCGCGAAAACCATCGGGCCGAGCGATGGCGACAGCGCCGCGAGCCGGGACGCAGCCGAACCCACGCCGCTCTGACGCGGGCGGATTGCGAGGTCCTACCCCTGGGCCCGGTGCCCTTCTCTACTTCGGGGCACATTGACGGGCTTCATCGAAAAGCGTGTGGCGACGTGAGCCGCGCCTCTCGACTACCCACGCCGGCAACGGCGAGCACTCCCTCCTTTTCCGTCTGTGCAGGCGTCTGCACACCTCTACGCAAAACGCTCTTGGACCGCGGGGATCGCAGAGACAATCTCGGCCAAGCGGGCACCACAGCCCGATACGTCCGATTGGGAGCTTTCTGTGAAGCCTGTATTCGCTCGGGTGACGATCGCCACTCCTCGTGTCGATCTCGGCAATGAGACCGTCCGATTCGCAGTCAACGTTGGGAACGTGATTGTTCAGGCGCTGATCTCACGCGAACTTCTTGAAGGTCGCTTTGCGGCAACACCCGACCCCACATCGTGGTTGCAGGCGTATCAGTCGAACTCCGAGGCCATCGACCGCATGACTACGAGGCTCTACCTTCGCGACGCCATGGCACCTGTGATCCTCCACATCAGCCCGAACTGGACGCGCGGCTACTGATCCACTTTGCAGCAACTTGGGGGCCGTCTACGGGATCGAACGGTGTCGCAGAAATCGGCGCCAACCCGAATGGGGCTGGCGCCGAGAAAGCCAGCCGCAAGGATGGGAGGAGGGAGAGGCGGCCAGCAACGGCGATCCTATCCTCGTCTCACGCCTGATCGCAACGTCGAAACAGCGGCGACAGGACCGGCGCTTGTCGAATGCTTGGGTCGGTGCGCGGGCACCTCGTGCCTTACTTGACCGCGGGAGCGCGCGCCAGCAGCTCGGTCTTCTCAACCGAGCCGCGGCTCGAACCGAACTCGAACTGGTGAGCGTCGCGCAGGCCGTTGGCGAACTGCTGAGTCAGCATGCCCAGCGGGCCGTTGAGCGCCATGATCAGCGGGTTCACGTCGCCGCCCTTGGTCACGCCCAGCCAGGTCACGAAGACCATCGCCGACAAGCAGGCGAGCATGCCCACCACGTCGCCAACGATCATCAGGTCAGCGCGCTTTGTCGTCCTGCCAAGCTGGGCGAGCTGCACATCACGCTTGCGGGCGTCCTGACGATCGGCGAGGAAAGCCTTGTCGAGATCGGCCTCGACTGCGATCACGGCCTGGCGGAAGGCCAGCAGCGCCGCAGGATCGGCCTGGATCGCGCTCAGTGCGGCCTGGCCGCTGTCCTTGCCGGTGACCTGCTTGGCGATGTCGATCACGGTGCTGGCGGCCTGCTCGGCCTGGTCGCTGCCGGTGATCCACTTCAGGATGCCTGGCACGAACTGCGCGAGCGCGAATGCGGTGCTGATCGGATCCATCAGACCTTGCCTCCCGCAGCGGCCGCGATCTCCACGCGGTTCAGCAGCCAGCCGTAGACGAAGGCTTCATCCTTCGCGCGGCGCTCGGCAAGCTCGACGTAGAAGGCGCCCTGCAGCGCGTTGAGTGCGCGCAGCAGCACCACCTGCCCTTCGGCGCCGCGGC
>NZ_JBFULV010000150.1:0-12294 GCF_054049715.1 Rhizobacter sp. P5_C2
AGCGTGTCGCGCAGGCGCTCCGGCTCGATCCAGGCGAGCGCGGCGACCAGCGCCTGCGTGAAGGCGGGCGTGGCCAGGCCGCATTGCAGCGCCAGGCGCATGCGCTGCGGCTGTTGCTCGCGGAAGGCCAGCCAGGCGACGACGAAACAGGCGCCGGCGTCGCCGCTCTCGAGCGCGCGGCAGGCCAGCTGCCAGCCGGTGTCGCCGGCGGTGTGCACGCCCTCGAGATGGGCGGTCACGCGCTCGTCGAGGCGGGCCAGGTGGAGCAGCTTGTAGTGCGGTGCGGCGAGGGCCCGCTCGCGCAGCATCCACAGCGTGGCGGCCTGGCCGACATGCTCTTCCACCACCGGGCGGTTGACCAGGCGGGTGATCTCGGACGGCGCGAAGCCGATTGGCTGAAGGGGGGCGGCGGTATTCACGCTCATTCCGTCGCGCTCATTCAGTTCAGCTGAACAGAACCCCCGCGCACATGGTTGGCGCCGACCGCCTGCGTGATGACGGTCTCGCCCCGGATCTCGACCCGGCCATCGCTGCGCAGCACGATGCTCGATTCGCCGCAGCGCAACACCAGCTGGTGGCGAGCCGACACCGTCATGCGCTCGCCGTCGGCCGAGACCTCGACGTTGCCGACGCTCTCGCGCAGCGGCCAGCCTTCGTCACCGCCGAGCACGCCGAGCACGATCGGGCGGCGCAGGTCGCCGCCTTCGTGGCCCATCACGACCCGGCGGCCCACGTGGGCGCCGTGCAGGTCGACGGCCGACTGCGCGGGCAGGGCGGGCCCGTCCGACGCGTCGACGACGGCCACCAGCGGCGTGCGGCCTTCGTTCGTGAAACCGACCAGCCGCCCGACCACGAGGCCCGCGGCAGGCGCGTGGATGCGCGCATCGAGGAGGCTGTCGGATGGCAGCGGCGGCAGGGGCACTGGGTCGCGGGCGCTCATGAGGATCCTTGCGTGCGGGAGCAGGGGCAATGTCCACAACGCGACAACGGCACAGCGACCGGGGCCGGACATCGATTCGCCGGCAGGATTGCGCACCGGAGCCGGGGCGTAAAGCGACCAAAGTCACGCCCGGGTTCTCTCCTGCTCCTGCTCCTGCTCCTACGCCGGTTGCGCCTGCGGCGCGCGCGCCTTCATCATGAACACCGCGAACTGCCACACGATGAACACCGCGATCAGCCCCATCAGCGTCGCGCTGATCGGCCGCGTGACGAACGCGCTGAAACTGCCGCGGCTCAGCAGCATCGCGCGCCGGAAGTTCTCCTCCAGCATCGGCCCCAGGATGAAGCCCAGCATCAGCGGCGCCGCGTCCATGTCGAGGCGCGAGAACAGGTAGCCGCCGAGGCCGAACGCCGCCGTGACGAAGATGTCGTCGAGGTTGTTGTTGACGCTGTAGGTGCCGATGCAGCAGAAGAACAGGATCGACGGGAACAGCACGCTGTACGGGATCTTGAACACCGACAGCCAGTAGCGCACCAGCGGCACGTTCAGGATCAGCAGGAAACAGTTGCCCACCCACATGCTGGCCACCAGCCCCCAGAACAGGTCCGGGTGCCCGGCGATCATGTTCGGCCCCGGCTGGATGCCCTTGATCACGAAGGCCGCCATCATCAGCGCCATCACCGCGTTCTCCGGGATGCCGATGCTCATCAGCGGGATGAAGCTGGTGCGGGCGGCGGCCTCGTCGGCCGCGGCCTGGCCGGCCACGCCCTCGATCGCGCCGGAGCCGATCTCGTGGCGGTACTTGCTGACCTTCTTGTCGAGCGCGTAGGCCGCGAACTGCGCGATCACCGGCCCGCCGCCCGGCAGGATGCCGAGGAACGAACCGACCACGCTGCCGCGCAGCGCGCTCGGGATGATCCGCTTGAACTCGGCCCAGGTCGGCATCAGCTTGATGGTGCCGTTGAAGGGCGAGCGCTCCTCGCGCGAATCGAGGTTCTTCGTGATCTCGGCGATGCCGAAGCAACCGAGCGCGACGCTGACGAGACCGACGCCGTCGGCCAGCATCGGCAGGTCCCAGGTGTAGCGCTGCACGCCGCTGTTCACGTCGGTGCCGATCTGCCCGAGCAGCACGCCGATCAGGCACATCGCCATGCCGTTCAGCAGGCTGCCGGTGGTCACGAAGCTGACGCAGACGAAGCCGACCAGCATCAGCGCGCAGTAGTCGGCCGGGCCGAACAGGAAGGCCACCTCGCCGAGGCTGGGCGCCAGGAAGGTCAGCACGACGATCGCCACCGTGCCGCCGATGAAGCTGGACACGCCGGCGGTGAACAGCGCGAGGCCCGTCTTGCCCTTCAGCGTCATCTGGTAGCCGTCGATGCAGGCCACGATGCTGCTGGCATGCGGGATCTTCATCGTGATCGCGCTGACGCTGTCGCCGTACTGCGCACCGTAGTAGATGCCGGCCAGCATGATCAGCGCGCCGTTGGTGGGAATGGAATACGTCAGCGGCAGCAGCAGGCTGATGGTGGCCAGCGGCCCGAGGCCCGGCAGCAGGCCGACCAGCGTGCCCACCGTGCAACCGATGGCGCAGAACAGCAGGTTCTGCATCGTCAGCGCGTGGCTGAAACCGAAGGCGAGGTTGTGCAGGAGATCCATGGTCGGTGCCTCAGTACAGGTTGAGGCTCAGGCCGAGCAGTTTCTGGAAGGCCAGCGCCACCAGGAACAGGCCGACCGACACCTTGAGGTTGCGCACGATCGAGTACTTCGCCGTGCCGGCGAAGCCCGAGATGAACACCATCGCGACGATGCCGGCCGTCATGTCCAGCACCCGCGAGACCAGCGCGAACGCGCACAGGGCGGACAGCAGCAGCGCGATGTTGACCGGGTTGAACTCGAAGCGCGGGCCGGTGACGACGCGCGACCGCACCAGCGTGGCCAGCGCGATCAGCAGCAGCAGCACGCTGACCATCAGCGGGAACAGCCCGGCACCGGCGCGGGCGAAATCGCCGATCGGGTAGCGCAGCGCGCCGAGTCCGAAAGCCAGCGCGATGGCGGCCAGGAAGAGTCCCCGAGCAAGGTTTCTGTCGATCATGGTGGCTCCGTCAGAGGAGGCCCACTCTAGGCAGTGAGCCCTCTGCAGACGCCATCGGTTTTTACCTACGACAGGTTGGCGACAGGTTCAGCGGGGCTGCGCGGAAGCGTCACGGTGGCCGCCAGGCCGCGGCCCTCGGCGCCGGGCCGCAGCACGGCATCGCCGCCATGCAGGCGCGCGATGTCGCGCACGATGGCCAAGCCGAGACCGGTGCCCAGCCCGCCGGCACCGGCGCCGCGGCGGAACCGGTCCCAGACCTGCGGCAGTTCGTCGGCGGGCAGGCCGCGGCCGTCGTCGATCACTTCCAGCAGCGAACGTTCGGGCTCGCCGCGCGTTCGCACGGTGATGCGGGATCCGGCGCCCGCATGCTCGATCGCGTTGTGGATCAGGTTGCCGAGCAGCTCGCGCAGCAGCAGCGCGTCGCCGTCGACGAGCGCGGGCTCGAGATCGAAGCCGAGGTCCTGCCCGGCAGCGAGCGCGGGCCGCAGCCAGTCGTCGGCCGACTGCGCGGCCAGCGCGGCAAGGTCGATGCGCGCGAGCGGCGTGCCGGCCCCGAGGGCCGCGCCGTCGGCACGCGCCAGCGTCAGCAGCTGCTGCACCAGGTGCGCGCCGCGCTCGGCGGCCGCGTGCAGCCGCAGCAGCGTCGGCTGCAGTTCGGGCGGGCAGGCCTGCGCCAGCGCCTGGGCCGATTCCACGCGCAAGGTCGACAGCGGCGTGCGCAGCTGATGCGCGGCGTCTTCGACGAACGCGCGCTGCGCCGAGGCCGCCAGGCGCAGCCGTGCGAACAGGTCGTTCAGCGCCGCCACGAAGGGCGCGACCTCGCGCGGCACGGTGTCCGGCTCGATCGGATCGAGCCGCTGCAGCGAGCGCGATCCGATCTCGACCGATGCGCGCTGCAGCGGGCGCAGGCCGCGCTGCACCGCCACCACCGACAGCAGCCCCAGCGACAGCGCCAGCAGCACGGCCGCGGCCAGCGCGGCCCAGGCCACCGCGCGTTCGGCATCCTCGCGCTTGCCGAGCGACTCGGCGACCAGGATCGTGCAGACCTGCGCCGGCTCGCCGCAGCGCGCCCCGAAGGCGGCCGCGCGCATGTGCCGGCCGCGCAGCGTGGCATTGAAGAAGCGCCATTGCCCGGCCTGCAGCACCGGGGACAGCGCGAGCAGCGCGGCGTCGCCACCGAGCGGCCGGCCTTGCGCGTCGCCGACGACGAAGGCCACCTCGTCGACCAGGTCGGCCCGCAGCGCGCGCAGCGTCTGCGCACTGAGCGGCAGCGTCGCCTGGCCGTCGTGCACTTCGAGGATGCCGGTCAGCGCGACCGCGGTGTCGGTCAGCGCGCGGTCCAGGCCGTCGAGCGCCGGGCGCACCGCGAGCGCATAGACCACCGCGGCCGACAAGGGCACCAGCGCGACCAGCGGCAGGATCAGCCAGCGCAGCAGCGTGCGGCGCAGGCTGCTCGCGGGCACGGTCGGCACCATCGGCACCGTCACGCGTCGTCCCCCGCGTCGAGCAGGTAGCCGAGGCCGCGCACGGTGCGCAGGCGCACGCCTGCTGGTTCGATCTTCGTGCGCAAGCGCGACACCAGCAGGTCGAGTGCGTTGTCGGAGGTAGCGCCGCTCCAGCCCGGCACCAGCGTGACGAGCTGCTCGCGCTGCACCACGCGCCCGGCCTTCAGCATCAGGTACTGCAGGATGTCGCACTCGCGGCGCGAGAGCTTCACCGGCTCGTCGCCTGACGCGTCGCTCAACGCGTCGCCTACCCAGGCGCGCAGCGCCTTCGGATCGAAGCGTAGCCGGCCCACCGACAGCACCTCGGCCACGCGGTTCTCGTGGCGGCGGGTGAGGGCGCGCAGCCGCGCGACCAGCTCGACCGGCGCGAACGGCTTGACGAGGTAGTCGTCGGCGCCGACCTCGAGCCCGTGCACCCGCTGCTCGACGGTGTCGCGCGCCGTCAGCATCAGCACCGGCAGCCGCGAGCCTTGCGCGCGCACGCGCCGCAGCGTCTCCAGCCCGTCGATGCCGGGCAGGCCGATGTCGAGGATCAAGGCGTCGTAGTCGTCGCGCATCAGCGAGGCCGGCACCGGCTCGCCGAGCGGGCTGATGTCGACCCGCCAGCCTTGCGCGCCGAGCGCGCCCGCGATCGACGCGGCGAGGGGCTGGTCGTCTTCGACCAGCAGGATCAGCATGAGAACGCAGCCTCTGGAACCGCGGACAAGTTGAAGTCGACCACCGGCGACATCAGAAGCTCAGCCCTGGATCCAGTTGACGACCTTCAGCCCTGCCACCTGACGGAAGTGCTTCTCGTTGTTCGTGACGACCGCCGCTTTCAGTGACAGCGCATGCGCCGCGATCATTTCGTCGTACGGGCCGATCGGGCGACCGCTCAGGCGCAACTGGGCACGCAAGCTGCCGTGGCGGTCTGCCGCTAGCATGTCCCATGGTTCGCAGCGCACGCACTCCAGGAATTCGTCGACCAGCGCTTCAAGGCGGGGGGCTGGTGCCGCCAGTGCGACTCCGAAGCGCAATTCGGCATAGGTGATCGCAGAGATGCAGACATCGGCCGGGTCGAGGGCCGCCAATTTGCTGTCGGCGCCGGACTGCTTTTTGATCACCGCGCTGCAGATGTTCGTATCCAGCATGTAGAGCATCCGTCACTCTTTCCAATCGGAGAACGGATCGCGCTCTTGCGGCGCGACGGATCGGTCGGCAAGGAAGTCATCCGGAACGACTCCCGCGTGCTTGTCTCGCAGTGCGAAGAAATTTGCCCAGCTCTTCGCCGGTCGGCTGGACAGGACCACGTCACCGGTTCGGGGGTCGCGCCGGACATACACCTCCGACACATCGAAGCGGAACTCCGCCGGCAAGCGAACGGCTTGGCTGCCGCCGTTCATGAAGATCCTGGCCGTCTTTGCAGCATCGCCTTTCATGATGGGGACCTCGTCGAAAATATATACGGATGTAGATATTAACGAAATCCATCCGGCCGGGCAAGACAGCGCAGCCCATTCCGCCTCTTCAAGACCGTCCCAATGCGGATCGGCTGGGGCCTGGGCATCTCACGCAGCGTCTGCTTGGTGCCGCCGCGATGTTCAACGACGAGCATCCCGTCTTGCGTCTTCATCACGACGCCGCGCCTTTCCAAACCCTCGTCGTGTGCGCCCCCATCCATCCCCAACATGAAGGACAAGCCGCCTCCACGGCTTGAGCTAGGGATGTCCGTGCGCGAAGATCTTCCGAAGAATCCGCTTCCGACCCCCACAAGACTTCAGGGAGGACACATGACTGTCCTGGTCTTTGCGATCGATGGCGTGCCGCTGCGGCGGCCATGCCCCCATGACTGCACCGCGTTGCACCGTTGCCGCCTGCCACGCGCATGACGCGCTCGCGCAGGCGCTGAGCGGCGTCATCGCGGCGGCCGAGCTGTTCAGCGTCGGCCGCCATGCGTTGTCGCTGTGCGATGCGGACTGCGACCTGCTGGTACCGATCGTCGATGCGGGCAACGTCGCCCGCATGGCCGGCGACATCGCGCTGTGGCGGCACGGCCATCCGCATGCGAGCGTGGTGCCGGCGGTCATCGATCTGTCGCAATCGCAGCTGCTCGACCTGATGACCAGCGGCGCGTTCGACTTCACCAGCCTGCCCGGCGACGACGCCGCGATGCTGGTGCGGCTGCAGCGTGCGGCCGGCCTGCTGCCTGCTCAACCGTTGTCGCCGCAGCCGATGCCGCCGCACCTGGTGGCGTCCCCCGCGCTGCGCGAACTGGTCGGCAGCAGCCCGGCCTTCGTCAAGCAGCTCGCGCTGCTGCCGGGCATCGCCGGTTGCGACGCCGGCGTGCTGATCCTCGGCGAGACCGGCAGCGGCAAGGAGATCTATGCCCGCGCCATCCACTACAGCTCGGCGCGCGCGACCCGGCCGCTGGTGGCGGTGAACTGCGGCGCGATCCCGGCCGAACTGCTCGAAAGCGAGCTGTTCGGCCATGTGCGCGGCGCCTTCACGCATGCGCACACGGCGCGTGCCGGGCTCGTGCGCGAGGCGCAGGGCGGCACGCTGTTCCTCGACGAGGTCGATTCGCTGCCGGCACCGGCCCAGTCGAAGCTGCTGCGCTTCCTGCAGGAGATGGAGTTCCGCCCGGTCGGCGGCGACACGGTGCAGAACGCCGACGTGCGCGTGATCGCGGCCAGCAACCAGGACCTGCCCGGCCTGGTGGAGCGCGGGCTGTTCCGGCGCGACCTCTACTTCCGGCTGCACGTGCTCAGCGTCACGCTGCCGCCGCTGCGCGAGCGTGCCGAAGACATCGTGACGCTCGCGCTGCGTTTCATCCAGCAGTGCGCCGCGCAGAACCGCCGGCCCACGCTCGGCCTGTCGCCGCAGGCGATGCGGCGCCTGCTGGCGCACGACTGGCCGGGCAACGTGCGCGAGCTGAAGCACGTGATCGAGCGCGCGGTGCTGCTGGCCGACCACGCGACCATCCAGGAAGACGACCTGGAGCTGCCGGCGCATGGCGCGCCGCTGGACGCCGACGAATCGTTCCGCGCCGCCAAGTCGCGCATGGTCGACGCCTTCGAGCGCTGCTACATCGAGCGCCTGCTGGCCGCGAGCGGCGGCAACATCACGCAGGCCGCCGAGATGGCCAAGAAGAACCGGCGCGCGTTCTTCGAGCTGATCCGCAAGCACGAGATCTGCACCGAGCGATTCAGGGCCTGAGCAGGACATTCGCGCGCATCTGCGCGGACAAATTTGTCCACGCGATTCCCCACAGCAGAGAAGGCACCAACGACCCGATCGCGCGGCTTGGCGCGTGGACAAATTCATCCACACCGCAGGTCCCGACCACGGCGTTTCTCCCCGCAAACGCCCCTCGAAAAGCATGGCACCGCTCTTGCGATGAAGAGCCTCAACAGGCCGCAGCCGCCATGAACGCCAACGATCCGGTCGAGGAGATTGTCCGAGCCTTGTCGCGGTACCTGCGCCTGAACCCGCTCGCGTCCGACACGCTGGAAGGCATCACGCAATGGTGGCTCACTGCCGACGACTTCACCGACACCGAGTTGCAGCAGGCGCTGCAGCGGCTGGTCGATGCCGGCGCCGTCGAGGCGGTGCCGGCGGCCGATGGCCGGGTGCGCTATCGGCGCTCCGCGCTGAACGCGAGCGTCGACGCGCAGCTTGACCGATTCATTGCCGGACCGCGTATTCCCTAGGAGGCCCCATGGTGCAAGTGACTTATCCAGGCGTCTACATCCAGGAAGTGTCGAGCGGGGTGCACACGATCACCAGCGTGGGCACCTCCATCACCGCCTTCATCGACTTCTTCCGCGAAGGGCCGCTCGACGAGGCGACCGAGATCTTCGGCATGGCCGATTTCCAGCGCATCTTCGGCGGGCTGGACGACCGCAGCGACGCAAGCTATGCGCTCGCGCAGTACTTCCTGAACGGCGGCAGCTCGGCCTACGTGATCCGTGTCGCCGGCACCGGCACCGGCACCGGCGCGGTCATCCTGCGCGTCGACGCCGCCGGCGGCAGCACCCAGCTGCTGCGCGCCGATGCGGCCAGTCCCGGCCTGTGGGGCAACACACTGCGCATCGACGTCGACCACAACGTCGACGACCCGGCCGGAAAGCTCTTCAACCTGGTGGTGGCGCGCTACGACGGCCCGGGCCCGCGTGCCAAGCCGCTGGGCGTCGAGCGCTACCTCAACGTCACGCTCGACAGCACCAAGCCGCGCTATGCGGTGAGCGTGGTGAATGCCAATTCCCACCTGGTGCGGCTGACCCACCTGGTCTCGAGCGACGTGCGGCCCGCCGCCACCGGAACCGTCAGCGGTGCGCTCGACACGCTGCTCACGACCGACTACGACGGCCTCAGTGCCGACAAGATCGACATCACCGTCACCACGGCCGCCGGCGCCACAGTGTCGACCGCGACGCTGGACACCTGGGTCGCCGGCAGCGTCACCACCCTCAAGCAGCTGCGGCCGCGGCTGGAGGATGCGGTGCACAAGGCCGCCCCGGCGCAGGACGCGCTCTCGGGCGCCAGCGTCGAGATTGTCGGCAACCGCCTGCGCATCGTTGCCGGCCGCAACGGCAAGGACTACGACCCCAGCGCCGTTCTCAGCTTCGCGAACGGCGGCGGCGACACCGCGGCGACCGTGCTGAAGCTGGTGACCGCCGCCAATGCCGGCATCCAGCAGTACGCCCTCGGCCTGGCCACCAGCGCCGGGGCGCAGACAGCCTCGACGGTCGGTGCGGACGGCGGCCTGCCCGGGGCGCTGCAGATCGTCGGCAATCCGGCGCTGTTCACCGGCCTGTACGCCCTGGACCGCGTGGACCTGTTCAACATCCTGTGCATCCCGCGCGCGGTCGCCAAGGACATCGCCGCCACCCCGGCGCAGATCGACGCGATCTACAGCCCGGCGCTCGCGTTCTGCGAACGCAAGCGCGCGTTCCTGCTGATCGACGTGCCGGAAGACATCGACGAGGTGGCCGAGGCCAAGGACTGGCTCGACGACCACGCGACGCTGCGCCACCGCAATGCTGCCATCTACTTCCCTCGCACGCAGATTCCCGACCCGGTGAACGACTTCCGGCTGCGCTCGGTGGCCGCCAGCGGCACGATGGCCGGCATCTTCGCGCGCACCGACAACCAGCGCGGTGTCTGGAAGGCGCCGGCCGGCGTCGAGGCGGTGCTCAACGGCGTGGTGCAGCTCGACATCCGCCTCACCGATGCCGAGAACGGCGTGCTCAACCCGCTGGCCATCAACTGCCTGCGCACCTTCCCGGTCTACGGTGGCGTGGCCTGGGGCGCGCGCACGCTGGTCGGCGCGGACCAGCTGGCGTCGGAATGGAAATACGTGCCGATCCGCCGGCTCGCGCTGATGCTCGAGGAGTCGCTCTTCCGCGGCAGCAAGTGGGTGGTGTTCGAGCCGAACGACGAGCCGCTGTGGGCCAAGGTCCGGCTCAACGTCGGCGCCTACATGAACTCGCTGTTCCGCCAGGGCGCCTTCCAGGGCGCCACGCCGAAGGAAGCCTTCTTCGTCAAGTGCGACGCCGAGACCACCACCCAGGACGACCGCAACAAGGGCATCGTGAACATCCAGGTCGGCTTCGCGCCCCTGAAGCCCGCCGAGTTCGTCGTCATCAGCATCCAGCAGATCGCTGGCGATCTCTAAACCCTGCGCGGAGAACCAGCCATGGCAAACACAGGCTTCGTCGTCAACGCCACGCGCGTCGACCCCTACAAGAACTTCAAGTTCCGGGTGCTGTGGGACGGCAAGACCGTGCTCGGCGTGTCCAAGGTCGGCTCGCTGAAGCGCACCACCGAGGTCGTCAAGCACCGCAGCGGCGGCCAGAACAGCTACGACCACAAGTCGCCCGGGCGCTCGTCGTACGACGCGGTCACGCTGGAGCGCGGCATCACCCACGACCTGGAGTTCGAGAAATGGGCCAACGCGGTGTCCAGCTACGCCGGCGATTCGGTGATGGACCTGGCCGGCTACAAGAAAGACCTGACGCTGGAGGTGCTGAACGAGAAGAGCCAGGTCGCGATCCGCTACTTCCTGTTCCGCTGCTGGGTCAGCGAGTTCACGACGCTGCCCGACCTCGACGCGAACGCCAACGCGACCGCGATCGAGCACCTGAAGATCGAGCTCGAAGGCTGGGCGCGCGATGTCGACACGCCCGAGCCGAGCGAGGCGGGCTGAGCGGCCATGCACGCCGTGGCATTTGCGTCATCGACCGCCGGCTGGCAGGCGCGCGCCTTCGGGAGCGGCGCCGATGACGTGGCGGTCGCGTTCGACGCGGCCGAGCCGGGCAGCGCGACCACGGCGGTGCTCGCGGCCTGCCTGAGCGATGGCGACGGCCGCGCGCTTCCGAGCGACGAGGCCTGGGACTGGACGCTGAACCGGCGCCTGCACGGGCTGATCGCGGTGCGGCTGGCGGCGGGTGACGCGAGCCTCGAACTGCAGGCGCCGTGCGGGGCCTGCGGCGAGCCGATGGCGTTGCCGCTCGACGTGGCCAGCCTCGGCAGCGAACCGGCCGCGCCGCGTTTTGCGTGGCGCGATGCGCAGGGCGTGGAGTTCCGCCTGCGCCTGCCGTGCGGGCGCGACCTGCGGCAGTGGCGCGACCGTGCGTCGCTGTCTCCGATGGCGCTCGCCCGCACGCTCGTCGAGGCAATCGACGACCGGTCGGTGGAAGAGGGCGTGCCGTGGAGCGCCGACGCCTTGCCCGCACTCGACGACGCCTTCGAAGCACACGACCCGCTGACGGCGCTGCGGCTGCAGGCTGGCTGCCCGTCCTGTGGCCAAGTCAACGACGTGGCCTGCGACCTGGAGGCGGCGTTGCTGGCCGGCTTCGCGGGGCGCCAGGCGGCGCTGCTCGACGAGGTGGCGCGGCTGGCCGGCAGCTTCCACTGGAGCGAGGCCGAGATCCTGGCGCTGCCGCACTGGCGGCGTGCGCAGTACCTGCGGCGCATCGACGGTGCCGGGAGCTGGGCATGAGCGGGTATTTCGCGCGGCTGATGGCCAAGGCGACACCGGTCGCGGCGGCGCCGCGGGCTGCCTCGGCGGTCGCGCCGCTGGAGCAGGTGGTGGAGGTCGAGTCGGTGCCGGTCGGCGTGGCGCGGCCGGTGGCGTCGGCCCCCGCCGAGGTGGCGCGTGGGGTCGAGCAGGCGGTGTCGAGCGCGCCGGGACCGACGGTGCAGCGCGAAGGGTTGCCTGCAGCGTTGTCCTCGATGCCTCTGCCTGCATCGATGCCGGCGCGGAGCGAACCGCAGGGTCGCGAGGCGCCGGTGCGGGGCACCCCGACGCAGGCCTTGTCATCGACCGCGCCTCGCAGCGAATTGCCCACGTCGCTGACCCCATCGCTCGCGCAGCCGGTGAGCTCGACGCTGCCTGGCATCGAGACCGCGCTGCCGGGGCTGCAGACGATCCACACCGAGACGCGCATCCCACCGGAGGCGGGTGTGTCGACACCCTCTGCCGTGCGATCCGTCGACGTGCTCGACCTGCAGGCGACGCTCCCCATGCAGACCGCCACCCACGCGACGGCCGACGCCGCGGCACGCGCGACGCCTGTCATCATCTCCGGCGCTCCTTCCCACGCGATCGACGCAGCACCGTCCTCGTTCGTCCGCGCCGACGCCGTCGCCACCCCGCTGGCGCCACTCACCCCGTCCCGCCGCGACTCCCCCGCGCGCCCGGACGTGCACATCGGCACCGTCTCGCTCGAAGTGCGCCTGCCGCCGCCCGCCGCCCCCGCCGCGCGCCCCGCGCC
>NZ_JBFULV010000151.1:0-12257 GCF_054049715.1 Rhizobacter sp. P5_C2
CCTTCGGTCAGGCCGTCGCCCAGATCGGCGCCCATGTCATGCAGCAGCATGTCGGTGTAGGGCTTGATCTTCTGGTTGCGCACTTCCTGGAACTCGCTGGTGGAGCCGGTCGTCATGGACTGGACGTGGCAGCTCTGGCACTTGAGGGTGTTGAACACCGTCTCGCCGGCCGTGATCTTGCTGACGTCCGGGTTCAGCGCGGCCAGCGGCGTCACACCCTTCGGGTAGCCGCTCGCCAGGCTGCGTTGCGCCGGCACGGCCAGCAGGGCCACGTAGCGTTCCAGCAGCTTCAGCGCGTCTTCCGACAGGCCGGCGTCGACACGGTTCGCGGTGGTGCACTTCGACGGACCGTACAGGCAGTCGCGGTTCGGGAACACCGGCGACGTGACCGACATGTCCAGCAGCGCGGCCGCCGAGGCCTGGTGGCGCAGGCTGACCTTCGATGCCTTCCAGCCGTAGCGGCCCAGGCGCACCTTGCCGGTTTCCGGATCAAACGCGAAGTTCGCGACACCCATGACGCCGTCGGCATCCGGGGCGGTCTTGGCACGCGCAATGATGTCGGCATCCGGGATCGCCTCGAGCAGGCCCATGCCGATCACCGGCTGGGCGGTGCGCACCGAGAACACGGCCGGCGTCGGGCCGTCGAACGAGATCGTCGGCTTGCTCAGCTCCACCGAGCTGCCGTCGGCCAGCTTCACCGTCTTCAGCTCGAAGCCCGAGACGTGCACGCCGGTGCCCCAGTCACGCCGGACGCCGTCGGTGGACGCCTTCGCGTTCATCTGTGCGCCCAGGCCGTACATCGGGTGCGGCAGCTGCTGTCCGTTGGCATCGATCGCGGCGGTGCGCACCGCCATCGTGTCGAGCTTCTGGTTGACGACGCTCGGTGCCAGGCTGCGGCCGTTGTTGATGTGGCAACCGAAGCAGGTCGATTGGTTGAACATCGGCCCTTGCAGGCCGATCGCCGGCGTGTTCGTGTCGTTGCCGTTCTCGGTGTGCTCACCGGTCTGCATGTTGGTGTGGAACCAACGGCGACCTTCCACGAAGCGCTGCATGTTCTGCATGCCGATGTGGTTGTGCGGCTGCTGGAACATCAGCTGGCTGTTGTCCGAGTAGTCGTACGAGGTCGATCCGATGCCGCCTTGCAGCGCCGATTCCGGGATCGGTGCGTTCATCAGGCGCGGCTGCACGCCGTACCACGGACGCAGGCCCACGCCCATCACGTAGGTGACTTCGTTGGTGTAGTAGCGGAAGTTGCCGCTGTCCTTGATGGCGTCCATCGCCGCGCGCGACGAGAAGAACGAGCCGGTGAACTCCATCACGTCGCCGGATTTCAGCGCGCGGCCGTCGACGTGCGGCCCGTTCGGCACCATCACGCCGTTGGCGTCCGCCACGAGCGAGTTGTAGCCGGGGTACTCGCTGAGCACCACGCTGCAACCGTCGTTGGCGCCGAAGACGCCGGGGTAGCCGTTGGTCGTCTTCAGCAGCGCGGTCTGCGGCGGCTTCGGCACGACCGGGCACGAGGTCTTGTCGGCGAAGCCGTCGGTGTAGGTCGTGTCGTCCAGCAGGTCGCCCGGCGACATCCAGCCGTAGTCGGTGACGCCGGCGTTGTCGAAGCGGCGGAAGAACGAATGGCCGCCGCCGCGTTGTGCTTCCTGGAAGTACTGGTTGACGACCAGCGTCGGCTTGGTGACGCCTGCCACCTTGCTGTTGTCGATGAACTCGGTGCCCCAGGTGCGGTTCTTGAAGTAGTTGGCGACGAAGTTCAGGTAGACGCCGCCGCCCTTGTCCTGCGGATTGCCGTTGGCATCGACGGTGTCGTTCGGGCCGTAGCCGACTTCATTCCAGGCCTCGCCGCGCTCACGGGCGTGGCGCGGGCGACCGACGAAACCGAAGCGGGTGACCAGCGTGCCGTCGGGCAGCGAGAACTGGATGGTGTCGATCGGTGGCTGCTGGGCGGCCGCCGGGATCAGGTTGCTGCCGTTGGCCGGGTGCGGGAACACCGAGGCCGTGACCGCGGAGCCCAGCGTGTTGTCGCTGCCCGGGGACTTGAAGCTCGCCTCGATGATCGAGTAGCCGTAGCCGGTGGCGCGCTTGACGCCGTTGACGCGGACGTAGCGGACGTTGGCGTTCAGGTTGTAGAACTCTTCGGTGCCGCCCTTGCCGTCGGCCACGTAGCGCAGCTGGTACCAGGTAGCGCCGTCGTCGGAGACGAGGATCGCGTATTCCTTGGCGTACGCGGCTTCCCACACCAGCTTCAGGTAGCCGATCTGGGTCTTGGCACCGAAGTCGAACTGCAGCCAGTTGGTGTCGGACTGCGAGCTTTCCCAGCGGCTGTTCTGGGTGGCGTCGCCGTCGATCGCCTTGTCGGCGGTGTTGCCGCCACTGGCGGTCAACGCGGTGGCCTTGACCGGCACGACGGCGACGCCGGGCTTGCTCATGTCGACGCCGGCGGGCAGTTGCTGCGCGGGCGTCGGGGCCGGCGCAGCGGGCGCGCTGCCGGACGGGATCGACGGCGGCGGTGCCGGGGTCGTCGGCACTTCGTTGGGCGGGGTGGGGTCATTGCCACCAACGACGGGAGGCTGTGCCGGGGGGTGCGCCGGCGGCTGACCGGGGGCGCCGACGTCCGGGCTCGGGGCCGCTGCGGAATCTGCGTCCTTGCCGCCACACCCACTGAGGACGGCTGCGGCGAGGAAGAGGGAACTCAGCGCCACCAGCGCTGTGCGCGGCCGGCTCTGTCCCTCGGGAATCGGGTGCTTCATGCTTGCAGGTCCTTTGATCGTGTCTATTGGCTTGGGGCGTGGCGCCGGAGAATTTCAGCAATCCTCAGTGCCGGGTGCATGCAGGGATTGATGCGCAGGTTTGATGCCAGCATGGGTGTCGGACCACGGCAGCGGAACCGGTTCCGCTGCACGTGTCCTGCGGAGCCTGCGAACGCAAGGCGGCTGCCCGGATCGGCCGCTTTTCACGCCAGAAACAAGTGGATACAAACTTGACCGGTTGAGGCGCCGCGCAACAGTTTGTGGCGCTCATTGCTGCACTGCAGCGCGCCGCGGTGGCAGGAATCACGGCCTGGCGCGTGCCGTGCCTCCTGAAATGACCGATGCATGCCATTCGGAATCCCATGGACGTGAAAGTGGCGTGCGTGATGATCCGTAGCAGAATCTGCCTTCACTGCCGCCCAGGAACCGCCATGCGCCGCCCCACTCCCCTCAGCGAATCGTCCATGCAGGCTGCTGAATCGAGCATCCCTCGATTGGCCACCCAGGCCGGACGAGCGGCGCACCAGCGCGCCCTCTCCCAGTCGGGCCAGTTGGTCATGAAATCGGCCAGCGGCCAACTGGTGGCGCGGCAAGCCGGCGGAACAGAGGTGGTGATCAAGAACCTGCCCGCGAGTACGCCCGCGCGAGCCGGCATGGTGCTCACGCGTGCCAAGAAGCTGCCCAAGAAGGCCGTCAATCGGTGACCGATGCGGCGACGCTTGCTCGGCCCAGGCTGCGTGTCTTCGCCGGGCCCAACGGCTCTGGCAAGAGCACCATTCAAGAGCTCCTGAAACCGGAGTGGATCGGTGCCTACGTCAATGCCGACGACACTGAAAGGCAGCTTTACCAGACAGGCACCCTGGACCTGAGTGCCTTCGGTCTGGTCTCTGCCCCAGAGGTGCTGCAACAGCGGCTGAGTACGCATCTCGCTGATTCCGAACTGCTGCGAATCCACGGGTTGGAAGGCGTGGCCGCCGGGATGGCGGTCGGACCCGGTGCCGTGTTGCGTCTGCTTCCTGCTTCTGTGAATTCCTACGTGGCAGCGGTGCTGGCCGATGCCCTTCGGCGCGAGCTGCTGGCGCAGGGCAGCACCTTCACTTTCGAAACGGTGATGTCCTCGCCCGACAAGATCGATTTCATGCGCGAAGCGCAGGAGCGCGGTTACCGCACTTACCTCTATTTCGTGGCGACCGATGACCCGGAGATCAACATCTCGCGCGTGAAGCTGCGTGTCAGCCAAGGTGGGCACGATGTGCCCGAAGACCGCATCCGCAAACGCTACGAGCGGTCCATTGCCCTGCTGGACGACGCATGCTCGGTGGCGAACCGGGCCTACGTGTTCGACAACTCCGGGGAAGCCCACGAGCTGATCGCCGAGGTAAACGAGGGTGAGGAGCTGACAGTTCATGTGCCAGCCCTTCCGGCATGGTTCACAGGCACGACGCTGTGGCAGTCCTTCCAGGCGGATGCTGACGCTCCGCCCGCGCCGGGGTGATCTGTTCCGCTGGCGGCATCGGTCAATCGTCCGATACCGTCGATCGGCTGCGCGCGGGAGACTGGCCCGACCAACTTCCTGACGACATCAAGCCATGAGCACCCCGATTTCCCTTGCCGCGAACTCCACCTGGTTGAGAACGCTTTACCTCACACGCGCGGCCTTCTCGATCGTGTGGGTGGCGCTCGCGTTCACGGTGGCGTTGAAATCGCCCCTCGTCGCGAGCGTGCTGCTCGTCGTGTACCCCGCGTGGGACGCGTTGGCCAACGCCGTCGATGCCCGGCAATCCGGCGGCATGTCGGCCAACACGACGCAGATGATCAACGTGCTGGTGAGCGCCGTGACGACCGTCGCGATGGTGGTCGCGGTGGGGCAGGGCATGCCGGCGGTCTTCGTCGTGTTCGGCGCCTGGGCGGCGCTGTCGGGCCTGCTGCAGCTGGGCACGGCCGTGCGGCGCTGGAAGCACCACGGTGCGCAATGGGCGATGGTGCTCAGCGGCGCGCAGTCGGCGCTGGCCGGCACCTTCTTCGTGAAGCAGGCGGGCGAGCCGGGGCCGATGCTGCAGAACCTGGCCGGGTATGCGGCGGTGGGCGCGGTCTACTTCCTGATCTCGGGCGCGGTGCTGCTTTACCGCGAGCGGCGCTCGCACTGAATATCCGCGATCATGGGGGTCTCCGATCGACTCCTCCTCCGTGACATGAACCAGCCTCGCCGTGTCTTCGCCGCCCTGCTCCTGGCCGCCACTGCAGCGCTGCTTCCGCAGGCGGCACACGCGCAGGAGAAGTTCATCGTCGTGGCCTCGACCACGTCGACGGAGCAATCGGGCCTCTTCAAGCACCTGCTGCCGGCGTTCACGCGCGCCAGCGGCATCGAGGTGCGCGTGGTCGCCGTCGGCACCGGCCAGGCGCTCGACATCGGCCGGCGCGGCGATGCCGACGTCGTGTTCGTGCACGACACGGCGGCCGAGGAAAAGTTCGTCGCCGAGGGCTGGAGCGAGAAACGCTTTCCGGTCATGTTCAACGACTTCGTGCTGGTCGGACCGAAGTCGGACCCGGCCGGCGCGCGCGGCGCGGACATCGGCGCCGGCATGGGCAAGGTGGCCGCCGGCGGCCAGCCCTTCGTCTCGCGCGGCGACCGCAGCGGCACGCACAGCGCCGAGCTGCGGCTGTGGAAACTGGCCGGGCTCGACCCGGCTGCGTCCAAGCCGGCCGGCTACCGCGAATGCGGCTGCGGCATGGGGCCGGCGCTGAACATGGGGGCGTCGATCAACGGCTACGTGCTGACCGATCGCGGCACCTGGCTCGCGTTCAAGAACCGGGGCGATCTCGCCATCCTGGTCGAAGGCGACAAGCGGCTCTTCAACCAGTACGGCGTGATGCTGGTCAACCCGGCCCGGCATCCGCAGGTGAAGAAGGAACTCGGGCAACGCTTCGTCGACTGGCTGGTCTCGCCTGCGGGCCAGGCCGTCATCGGCAGCTATCAGATCGAAGGTCAGCCGCTCTTTTTTCCGAATGCGAACTGATCGGGTGCGAACTGGCGCAGCCGGCGGATGAGCACCTTCGCCGACAGTTGGCGGCTCGCGTGGACGCTGATCGTCGGCGGCGATGTCGAACTGTGGCGCATCGCGATGCTGTCGCTGCAGGTCAGCGGCATCGCGGTGGGGGTCGGGTCGGTGGCGGGCCTGCTGCTCGGTGCCTGGCTGGCCGTCGCACGCTTCCCCGGTCACGGCGTGCTCGTGTGGGGAGTCAACACCCTGCTCGCGTTGCCGGCGGTGGTCGTGGGGCTGCTGGTCTATCTGCTGCTGTCGCGGGCCGGACCGCTGGGGCCTCTGGGGCTGCTGTTCACGCCGACGGCCATGGTGGTGGCGCAGAGCGTGCTCGTCACGCCGCTGATCGCCGCGCTGTCGCGCCGGCTGGTCCTGGCGGCCCTGGATGAAGGCGGCGACCAGCTGAGGTCGCTCGGGGCGGGGCAGCTCGCCTGCGCGCTGCTGATGCTGGTGCACGAGCGGCTGGGCGTCGCGACGGTGCTGCTGACCGCGTTTGGCCGCGCGGTCGCGGAAGTCGGCGCGGTGATGATCGTCGGCGGCAACGTGGCCGGCGTCACGCGCGTGATGACCACCGCGATCGCGCTCGAGACCAGCAAGGGCGACCTCGCGCTGGCGCTCGGCCTGGGCCTGGTGCTGCTGGGCATCGTCGGCGCGGTCAATGGCGTGATCATGCTGCTGCAATGGTGGGGTGGGCGCACGCGGGCCTCGCTTCCGGCGCCGCCGCCGCCGCGATCGGAGGACTCGCCGCTGGCAGGCGGCGCCGCGCCGGTCGCTGCCGATCCGCAGCCGCTGATTGCACTGCAGCGGGTGAGCGTCGCGTTCGGCGACTTCACCGCGTTGCGCGACGTCACGATGACGCTCGCGCGCGGCGAACGCCTGGTGCTGGTCGGCGCCAACGGTTCGGGCAAGACCACGCTGTTGCGGCTGCTGCAGGGCCTTGTTTCCCATGCCGGCATCGTCACGCGTGCGCGCCTGCAGCCCGAGGCCCGGCTGCCGCGCGCGGCGATGCTGTTCCAGCAACCTTTCCTGATGCGGCTATCGGTGTTCCGCAATGTCTGGATCGGCCTCTGGCTGCGCGGCATCCCGGGCGCCGAGCGTGCAGCGCGTTGCCACGAGGCGCTCGCGCGCGTCGGGCTGGGCAGCCAGGCCGCCAGGCCGGCCCGCGCGCTGTCCGGCGGCCAGCGCCAGCGCCTGGCGCTCGCCCGCGCCTGGGCCACGCAGCCCGACCTGCTGCTGCTCGACGAACCCACGGCGAGCCTCGACCCTGGCGCGAAGCGCGAGGTCGAGGCGCTGATCGAGCAGATTGCCGCCACCGGCGTGACGATCGCGATGAGCACGCACAATCTCGGCCAGGCCAAGCGCCTGGCGACCCGCGTGGCCTACCTCGAGGGTGGACGCGTGGTCGTCGAGCGCCCGGTCGACCTGTTCTTCACCGACGACGCGCTGCCGGCCGAGGCCGCGCAGTTCCTGCGAGGAGAGCTGCCCTGGACATGACCGGAAGACCCGATGGGACGAAGGACGTGCGCATGCACGGCTTCGCGCAGCGCAGCGAAGTGGGCGTAGCCCAGGCCTGGGTCGACGCCCAGGCCGGCGCACGGCCGCTGCCCGCGCAGCCCGTAGCGGTGGAAGACAGCGCAGGGCGGGTGCTGGCCGCCGACCTGGTCGCGACCATCGACGTCCCGACGTTCCAACGCGCCGCGATGGATGGCTTCGCGCTGCGGGGCGCGCAGACCGACGGCGCCGGCGAGTACAACCCGATCGAGCTGCCGGTGCAGGGCCAGGCCTTGCCTGGGCGGCCGTTCGAGGGCGAAGTCCCGCCCGGCACGGCGGTGCGCATCATGACGGGGGCGCCGCTGCCCGACGGCCTGGATGCGGTGATCCCGGCCGAGTACGCCACCGAGACCGGCGGGCGCATCGCTATCACGCGGCCGGTGTCGCCCTGGCAGCACGTGGGGCGCGTCGGCGAGGACATCCAGGCCGGCTCCACGGTGCTGCCCGCCGGCCGCCGCCTGCGGCCGCAGGATGGCGGCCTCGCGGCCTCGCTGGGGTTCGCGCAGGTCAGCGTCGTGCGGCGTCCGCGCGTGCGGCTGCTGGTGACCGGCAACGAGGTCGTCGCCCCCGGCGCGCCGAAGGGGCCGTGGGAGATCTACGATGCGAACTCCGTGCTGCTGCGCGGCCTCATCGCGCGTGATGGTGCCGAGCTCGAGAGCCACCAGCGCATCGGCGACGATGCCGCCGCGATCGGCGCCGCGATGGGCGCGCCGGGCGCCGACCTGGTGCTGGTCTCCGGCGGATCGAGCGTCGGCAGCGAAGACCACGCGCCGCAATTGCTGGCGCAACTGGGTGAACTGGCGATCCATGGCGTCGCGATGCGTCCGTCGAGTCCCGCGGGCATGGGCCGCATCGGCGACACGCTGGTGTTCCTGCTGCCGGGCAATCCGGTGTCCTGCCTGTGCGCCTACGACTTCTTCGCCGGGCGCGCGATCCGCCGCCTGGCGGGGCGCGGCCCCGATTGGCCCTATCGCCAGCGCCGGGCGACGGTGGCGCGCAAGATCGTCTCGGCCGTGGGCCGCGTCGACTATGTGCGCGTGAAGCTGGAGGGCGACGCGGTCGAGCCGCTCGCGATCTCCGGCGCGTCGGTGCTGTCGTCGACGACGCGCGCCGACGGCTTCGTCGTCGTGCCGGCCGAGAGCGAGGGCTACGGCCCCGGCAGCGAGATCACCCTCCACCTCTACGACTGAAAAGCCGAGCCCCGCCGTGAAGCCGACATCGCAATCGCAGTTCCTGGATGTCATCACGCGCGACGAGGCGACGCAGCGCTTCCAGCGCCACCTGAGGCTCGCGCCGCTCGGACAGGAGCGCGTCGCGCTGGGCGCGGCGCTGCACCGCGTGCTGGCCGAGGACATCGTGGCCGGCGTCGACGTGCCGGGCTTCGACCGCTCCAACGTCGACGGCTTCGCGGTGCAGGCCGGCGACACGCACGGCGCGCAGGAGGAGCGGGCCCGCACGCTGCGCCTGAGCGACGAGGTGCTGCGGCCGGGTGTCGTGCCCCGGATGGCGGTGACGGCCGGCGTCGCCACCACGATCGCCACCGGCGGCATGCTGCCGCGAGGCGCCGACGCGGTCGTGATGGTCGAGCACACCGAGTTGCGCGATGACGGCAGCGTCGAGATCCGCCGCGCGGCGACGGCCGGCGAGAACGTCAGCTACGCCGGCACCGACATCGCGCGCGGCGAGGCGGTGCTGCGCGCGGGCCAGCGTCTCACTTCGCGCGAGATCGGCGTGCTCGCCGCGCTCGGCCTGGCCGACGTGCCGGTGCACCGCGTACCGCGGGTGGCGATCTTCTCGACCGGCGACGAGATCGTCGCGCCCGGTCAGCCGTTGCGCACCGGCGCCGTCTACGACTCCAACGCCGCGATCATCGGCGCGGCGGTCGAGGAACTGGGCGGCCGGCCGGTGCACCTGGGCGTGATCCCCGACGACGAGGCCGCGCTGACCGAGGCGCTGGCGCGCGGGCTGGCGTGCGACGCGGTGGTGTTCTCGGGCGGCACGTCGAAGGGCGAAGGGGACCTGTCGTATCGCGTCGTCGGCCGCCTGGCCGATCCGGGCATCGTCGCGCACGGCGTCGCCTTGAAGCCGGGCAAGCCGGTGTGCCTGGCGGTCACCGGCGGCAAGCCGGTCGTGATCCTGCCGGGCTTCCCGACCTCGGCGATCTTCACGTTCCACGAGTTCCTCGCGCCGGTGCTGCGCGCCTTCGCGGGCCTGCCGCCGGACCGGCAGGAAACGGTGCCGGCGACGCTGCCGATGCGCGTGAACTCCGAGCGCGGCCGCACCGAGTACCTGCTGGTCGGGCTGGTGCGGACGGAGGACGGCCTCGCCGCCTACCCGATGGGCAAGGGCTCGGGCTCGGTGACCGCCTTCAGCACCGCGGACGGCTTCATCACGATCCCGCAGCACACCGAGATGCTCGATGCCGGCGACCGCGTCGACGTGCAATTGCTCGGGCAGGGCCTGGAGCCCGCGGACCTGATCCTGATCGGCAGCCACTGCGTCGGGCTGGACTGGCTGGCGGGGCAGATGATCGGCGAGGGCTGGCGCGTCAAGTCGCTCAACGTGGGCAGCAGCGGCGGCCTGATGGCGGCGAAGCGCGGCGAGTGCGACATCGCCGGCATGCACCTGATGGACCCGGCCAGCGGCGAGTACAACCGGCCGCTGCTGACCGACGCGTTGGAACTGCTGCCGGGCTATGGGCGGATGCAGGGCATCGTGTTCCGCCAAGGCGATCCGCGCTTCGAGGGGCGCAGCCGCGACGAGGCGGTCGCGGTGGTGACCGGCGACCGCGACTGCGTGATGGTCAACCGCAATGCCGGCAGCGGCACGCGCGTGGTGATCGACCGGCTGCTGGGCGCGGCCCGTCCGTCAGGCTACGGGGTGCAGACGAAATCGCACAACGCCGTGGCGGTGGCGGTGGCGCAGCAGCGCGCGGATTGGGGCATCGCGATCGACACGGTCGCGCGCCAGTACGGGCTGGGCTTCATCCCGGTGCAGGAGGAGCGCTACGACTTCATCGTGCCGAAGGCGCGGCTCGAGCGGCCGGCGGTGCTGGCGTTTCGCCGGCTGCTGGAGGCTGAAAGTACGCGGGCGGCGCTGCGGGGACTGGGCTTCCGCGTCGACGCGGATTGAGGCGGATGGCGATCCGGCGTCGGCAAGAATGACGGCATGAAGCAACGAGAACAGACCCGTCGATCCGCCGTAGCGACCCTTCGTTGCCTGTCGAGCGTGCTGCTCTTCATCGGCGCCTTGGCGGGCTGCAACCTGGCGCCGAACTCGGCCGGGCAGATCAGCGAGCGCATCGGCGAAGTGGCCAACGAGCCGTCCAGCAAGGAGCTGGACCTGGGCCGGCTGACTTCGTTCGGCTGGGACAGGCTTTACCTGTTCAAGGCCGGCACCACCCGCGAGGCGATCTGCCGGTTTCTGAGCGCGAACCGCAACCTCTGCGACCGCGTCGTGCGCTACGAGTCCGTGCCTGCGGCCCACATGGCGATCCTGTTCGCGCTCGACGGGCGGCTGACGCACATCGAACTGCATGCGCTGGCCAACGGCGAGTTCGATGTCGACCCCGGCCCTGAAGGCCTGCCACGGTCCGACTGCGTCTTCAGGATCAGGCATGCGGCCTCTACGGGCGAAGCGTCGGTCGCGCACCTGGAGCCGATCCCGGTGGCTGCGTCAGGCCCTCGATAGCCGAGGCGCCAGGGATTCAGGCCTACCCCGTCGCGTCCGCATTCGCCGCACGCAACGGGTCGGACACCTCCAGCCAGTCCAGGTCGTTCTCCAGGCTGTGGAACGCGTCGTCGCCGATGTCGCCGGCGTCCCTCATGCCGAGCAGCGCGTGGCGGGCGGCCTGCAGCGCAGCGCGGTAGCGGCTGTCGTACTCGGCACCGAAGGAGGCGAAGGGGCTCTCGCTGCCGTGGAGCTGCCGGCCGAGGTGCATCTTGAGGTTCTTGCGCACCAGGTCTCCGGCCGCGGATTGCTCCTGCGGCAACTGGGCGAAGGCCGCGTCCAGCATGCGCTGGCGGGCGGCGTGCTCCTCTTGCGCGACGGGGTCGCCGTCGTGCAGCTTGAGGGCGCGCAGCAGCGGCTTCAGCGTCAGCCCCTGGATCAGCAGCGTGCCCAGCACCACCAGAAAGGCCGTCAGCACGATCAGGTCGCGGGCCGGAAAGTCCGCGGGCAGCGCGAGCGCCGCAGCCAGCGTGACGATGCCGCGCATGCCCGCCCACGAGATCACCAGCCCGCTGCCCACGGTGGGTCGCAGCATCGGCCGCGGCGGGTGGAAGCCGTGGCGCCGGTCGCGCCAGCGCACCACCGCGTTGAAGCTCATGTGCCACGCGATGCGCACGCCGATGACCGTGGCCAGCACGGCGGCTGCCACGCCGAAGTACTGCTCCCGCGCCGCCGGCGCCAGCTCGACCAGGATCGGGCGGACCTGCAGCCCGATGAAGATGAACGCGAAGATGTTCAGCGCGAACACGACGGTGGCCCACACCGCATTGGTGGGGATGCGGATGCGCGCCGGGATGCGCGCCGGCGCCGTTCTCGCCAGCGTCATCGCGAAGCTGACGGTGGTCAGCACGCCGGAGAGCCCCACCTGCTCGGCCAGCTGCCACACGGTGAAGGTGCCGATGAACTGCAGGATGATGGCCGTCGGGATGTGCTGCACCTTCTCGAACAGGCGCTGCGCGAGCCAGCCCAGCGCCGGCCCCGCGACGAGGCTGCCCAGCACGGCCAGCAGGAAGGTCGGCGCCACCGCCTGCACCGAGAAGCCGCCGGCGGTGACGGCGCCGACCGCGAGGCGATAGATCAGCAGCGCGCTGGCATCGTTCAGCAGGCTTTCGCCTTCGAGGATGCCGAGGATGCGTTGCGGCGGGCGCAGCGGGCGCAGCACGGCCGTGGCCGCCAC
>NZ_JBFULV010000152.1:0-12028 GCF_054049715.1 Rhizobacter sp. P5_C2
GTCCATGAGACCTCGAGTCTTGCGACTCTTCGGCACTCGCCTTCTAACGCCCACACTTATCGGCTGTTAATTTTTAAAGAGCTGCAAACCGGCTTCGCCGTCTTGCTTTGCTGTCCGATCTATCTCGTTCAGCGCAGCCTTAGACTGTAGCACCTTTTTGCTCGACTTCAACAACTTGCTTGATTTTTTTCGTCCGCCGCTTTCGCCGCCTGCCGAAACCAATCTGTTGCCTTGGTCGCTTCGTTGATTTGTCATCAGCGAAGCCCACGATTATGCACAGACGTCTTTGGATCGTCAACACCATAACCCCTGCAGTTTTGTCGGGATTCTCTGAAATGCCGCGACACACCGAGAGTCCCTTCATTCCGCCGCCGGGGCTTCGCAGGCGGCGAGCCATCGGCGAGAATCCGCGCCCTGCCCCCGTTGGGAGGCGCGTCCGTCCGTCTGGTGGCAAACAGCGGTCGGCGTTGATAGAGCCAACATACAAGAGACCCCGATGTACGACACGCCCTTCGTCAACAACCCCTTCGAATCGACCATTGACCCCGGCACCGTCCTGCAACGCGTTGAACAGTCGGCTGGCATCGCCCAGCTGCAACGCCGCGTGTTCGCCCGTGCCGACAAACTGCGCGGCGTCGCCGCCGACCTGATGGAGCACGACGCCAAGATCGAGGCGCTGTTCGCGAACGGCCCCCGTGCCGGTACCGCGCTCAAGAAAACGACCAAGGGCAAGGCCGAGGCCTGATCCCCCTGCGCAGCGCGGCCTGCTGTCCGGTCCGCGCTGCGCCCTTCTCCCTACCCCCGCTCTACCCCCCACCCCTCGCCGGACCCCGCTCACCCCAGAGCCGTGGCACCCGCGGCGACCCAGGGCAACAATGCGTGAGCATGACCGCCCTCCCCGACGACCTCGCCGTGCCCGCTCCGCGCGCGGCCATCGCCTTGGCATGGAGCATCTTCTGCGTGCTGATGATCACCATCGGCATCCAGGATCACCTGCGGCAAGGCGGCAGCACGCTGTGGAAGCCGCTGCTGTGGGAAGGCAGTTCGCTGCTGGTCGCGAGCCTCATCGGAGCGCTGCAATGGCGCGGGGCCGCCCGGCACGACGCCCTGCTGAACCGGCCCTGGCGCTGGTTCTGGCTGCGGCTGCGCTGGTTGCCGCTGATCGCACCGGCCTTCGTCTGCGCCGTCTATGCGCTGCGCCACGCGGTCCACGCGGCGCTCGGTTCGCCCTACCCGCACGACCCGTGGCCGGTGGTGTTTCGCTACGAAACGCTGAAGTTCTCGATCTTCTACCTGCTGTTCGTCGCGGTGGTGTTCGGCCTGCGCTCGCACGCCGCGCTGACGCAGGCACGGTGGCGGCTGGAGCGCGAGAGCCGTCTCGCGAAGAGCGCGCAGCTGCTGCAACTGGCGCAGCAGATCGAGCCCCACTTCCTGTTCAACGCGCTCAACACGATCGCCTCGACGGTGCACACCGATCCCGACCTGGCCGATTCGCTGCTGACGCGCCTGGCCGCGCTGCTGCGTGCCGCCACCGACCTGGCGCGCCGCCCGGAAAGCGCGCTGTGCGACGAGCTGGCGCTGCTCGAGGCCTATGCCGCGATCATGCGCGAGCGCTTCGCCGACCGCGTCGAGATCGTGTTCGAGTTCGATCCCGCCGCGCAGTCCTGCCTCGTGCCCACGCTGCTGTTGCAACCCCTGCTGGAGAACGCGTTCCGCCACGGTGTCGAGCGCCGGCTGCAGCCCACGCGCATCGTCGTGCGCACCCGGCGCGCGGGCGCCCGCCTGAGCCTCGAGGTGGAGGACGACACCGGCGAGCTGCACGGCACGCCGACGCCCGGCGTCGGCCTCGCCAACCTGCAGCAGCGCCTGGCCGCGCGCCACGGCGCCGACGCCGCGTTCTCGCTGCAGCCGCGTCCCGAAGGCGGCGTGCTGGCCCGCATCGAGCTGCCATGCGTGTGCTGATCGTCGACGACGAGACGCCGGCACGCGAGCGCCTGCGCCGGCTGCTGCTGGCCTTCGACGATGTCGAAGTGGTCGGCCAGGCCCGCGATGCCGCCGAGGCCCTCTCCGCCGTCGCCGCGCTGGCCCCCGACGCGCTCTTCCTCGACGTGCAGATGCCCGGCCCGAGCGGGCTGGACGTCGCCGCGTCGCTGCCCGACCCAGCGCCGGCCGTCGTCTTCGTCACCGCGCACGACCGCTACGCGCTGCAGGCCTTCGACGCGGCCGCTGTCGACTACCTGCTGAAGCCGGTCGATCCGCAACGCCTCGCGCAGTCGGTGCAGCGCCTGCGCGAACGCATCGCCGCCCCGCGCCGGCCGGCGCGGCCGGCGCAGCTGCTGGTGGCCGAGCGCGGCCGCACCGAGGTGGTGGCGGTCGCCGAGCTGCTGTGGCTCGAAGCGGCCGACAACTACGTCGTGCTGCACACCGCCGACCGCGCGCCGCTGCTGCGCCGCACGCTGAGCGGGCTGCTGGCCGACCTGGGCCCGGGCTTCGTGCGCACGCACCGCGGGGCCGCCGTCGCGCTGGCGCAGGTGCGACAGATCGAGCCGCTCGGCAAGGGCGATGCGCTCGTGCACCTGCCCGCGGGCCAGTCGGCACCGTGCAGCCGCCAGTTCCGCGCCGAATTGCTGGCGCAGTTGGCCACCCTGCGCTGATCCGCTTCGCCCCGCCGAGGACACGCTTCGTCCCGGCAGGCTCGCCACGCGGCGCCCCCGGCCTCAGGCTGACGGCATCCCTGCCACGGAGGCGCCCATGACCATCCCGTCCGACGACACCACCCGCCGCTACCCGCTCGACTGGCTGCGCATCGCCGCGTTCGCGCTGCTGGTGCCGTACCACGTGGGCATGTACTACGTGAGCTGGGACTGGCACATCAAGAGCCCGCGCTGGCAACCGTGGCTCGAACCGTGGATGCAGATGCTGTCGCCCTGGCGCATGGACCTGCTCTTCATCGTCTCCGGCGCCGCCACCGCGCTGATGCTGCACGGCCGCGCACCCAGCGTGCCGTGGCTGCGCCGGCGCAGCGCGCGCCTGCTGCTGCCGCTGCTGCTGGGCATGCTGGTGATCGTGCCGCCGCAGTCGTACTTCGAGGTGCAGCGCCGCTACGGCTACACCGGCAGCTACCTCGACTTCCTGCCGCTGTACCTGCGCGGCGGCGCCGGCTTCTGCGATGCGGTGCACGGCTGCCTGATCCTGCCGACCTGGAACCACCTCTGGTACCTGCCCTACCTGTTCGCCTACACGGTGCTGCTGTGGGGGCTGCTGCGCCTGTGGCCCGGCGCGATCGACGCGCTGGCGTCGGCAGCGCTGCGCGCCCTGCGCGGCATCGGCCTGCTGCTGGTGCCGATCGCACTGCTGTTCGTGTCGCGCCTGCTGCTCGCCCGCCGCTTTCCGGCGACGCACGCACTGGTCGACGACTGGTTCCTGCACCTGCAATACCTCGGCATGTTCCTGTTCGGCGCGGTCGTCGCTCGAGCGGCGCCGATGATGCTGCGGGCGCAGGCCTGGCGCTGGCCGGCATTGGTCGCGGCACTCGGCGGCTGGGTGGCGCTGCAGTTCCTGCTGATGTCGGGCGAGGGCGTGCCGTGGATGCGGGCGCTCGCGTTCTCGGTGCTGCAATGGAGCGCGCTGGTGGCGGCGCTCGGCTTCGCGCAACGCCATGCCGATGTCGATGCGCCCTGCCGCCGCACGCTCGCCGAGGCGGTGTTCCCGCTCTACCTGCTGCACCAGACGCTGATCATCCTGCTCGCGCAGGCGCTGCGGCCCGCCGAGCTGCCGTTCGCCATCGAAGCACCGCTGCTGGTCGGCGGCACCTTCGTGCTCGGCTGGCTCGGCTACCGCCTCGCGCTGCGCAGCGGTGCGGCGCGCATCTGGTTCGGCCTGAAGCCGGACGGCGCGCTCAGCCGAGCGCCAGCAACTGCTTCTGAAGCGCCTTCGCCCGGCCGCTGAACGTGCCGGCCTGCAGCGCCTCGCGCACGGGCGCGGGCAGCGGTTGCCCTTGCTGCAGCAGCAGCTCATGCAGCAGCTCCAGCAGCGGCACCGTGCCGGGTGCGGCCTTCAGCGCCACCCCCAGCACGTCGATCAGCGGCGCGGCGAATGCCGGTGCCGCCCGCAATGCCGCATCGAAGCTCTTGCGCAGCCGCGGCGGCTTGACCAGCGGCGTCGCAAGCAGGTCCCTCAGCGTCGCGGCGAAGGCATCGACCGGCAGCCGCTCGTCGGCGTGGGTCGCGACCAGCGCGTCGATCGCCAGCGCCGTCTGCCCAGGATCCTTGCCGGCCAGCGCGAGGGCCAGCACCAGCAGCGCCATCGGACCGATCGCCACCGTGTCGTCCAGCAGCGGCAGCAGCCAGGCCCGGTTCTGCCACTGCGCCTCGCTCCAGTCGAGGTTGTTACCGAGCGCCAGCGCGCCCTCGGCAAAGAAGGTCTCCATCTCGCCGGGCACCAGCGTCGCGCTGTAGCGGATCATCGCCTCGTCGATGCCGGCAAAGCTCCACCAGCGGTAGTGGCGACGCGCACGCTCCACCGCGGGGGCGCGACGATCCTGCGCGATCGAGCCGGTGTCGGCGGTGCGCGCCGGCAGCGCGTCGACCTGCAGATGGTGATGGTGGTACGTGGTGTCGAGGTAGGTGTGGCTCGTGCTGTGCACGTGCCAGCTGAATGCCGGCATCGGCCCTGTGATCGCGAGCGCCGGCGCAGGCACCCTCAAAGAAGCGAGTTGCAGCTCGAGCGGATCAGGCTGCAGGCCGGCCGCGGCATGCGCCTGCAGCCGCTGCGCCAGCACCTGCGGATCGATGATGCCGCGCCGGTGCGTCGGTGCCGACAACGGCGACCACCCGCGGCCCTGCGCCGCCTGCGCCATCAACGCGTCGATGCGCGCGATCAGCCCGCCATGCGCAGGACTTTCGTTGCCGCCATGGTCCACCACCGGCGTTGACGCGGTGCGCGTGCCGTCGCAGACGAACATCAGCAGCCGCCCGAGCTCCCGCGCCACCGGCGTGCGCAGCTTCGGCACGCGCTTGCGCACCGGTGCCAGCAGCGCGCGGGCCGCATCGTCGAGCGGCGCGGCGCGCACCAGCGCGTCCAGCACCCGCTCGAACTCGTCGACCTCGGTGTCGTTCTCGAACACGAACGCGATCCGCTCGACCAGCGCATGCAGGCCGTCGATCGGCGGCAGGCGGCGGCTGTCATCGAGGACGCCCACCACCTGCTGCTGCACTGAGGAGACCATCGGAGCTGCCCTCGGCACCCCCTCGTCAGCTCCGGTCAGCGCCGACAACTGCGCCCGGTTGCTCGCGGCGATGCCCGGCGCCTGGCGCTGCAGCCCGGCCCGCACGCCATCGTCGACGCCCCAGGCCTCGATGCGCTGCAGCAGTTTCTTCTGCAGCTCGGCCGATTCGTGGAACAGCCCGTCGCAGGCGAGCCGCGCCAATGCGCCCTTCAACGCCGGAGCGCGCTTGTCGATCTGCTCGCACAGCCGCAGCGCCGCCTCGACCTGGCCCTTGCTGCCGCGCCCGAACACCGGCTGCAGCGCGGCCATCAGCGCCTGCGGTGCTATCGGTGCCGCGGCGTCGATCCGCTTGATCGCATCGAGTGCCAGCGTGACCGTCGGCGGAATCCGGCTGCTGCACAGCGCGAGGTAACGGTCGAGGTTCGCCCGCAGTTCCTGCGCGCTCGGGGCCAGCTTCGCGTGGAACGCACAGAACCAGCCGCTGCGGAACTGCGGCCAGTCGCGCGCCAGCGCGGCCAGCGTGCGGTCGATCAGCACCGCCCGCTCGAGCGCGCCCTGCTCGCAGAGGTCGGCCAGCACCTGCACCCAGCACTGCTCGACCGGCAGGTACTTGTCGATGCCGGCCAGGCTGACCTCGGAGGTGCCCTCGATCTCGAACATGCGCAGCAGCACGCCGGCCAGCCCCGGGTCGGCCGCAAAGCGGGCCGGCAGGTCGTTGCGAAAGCCGGCCCGCCGCGGCAGGCTCATCAGCCCGAGCGTGTAGTCGTCGCAATCGGCGCCCGGCCGCTCGATGAGCCCGGCGAGCATCAAGGTCTGCACCTGGTCGATGCGGTTCGGCGAGAAGCCCATCAGCGCCTCGCCCAGGCCCTCGAGCGCCGGTGGCCGAAATTCGCGGGCGATGGGCAGCACCGCATCGGTGTCGACCATCATCGCCGCGACATCCTTCGCGGTGCAGCACACCATCAGCGCGGCATCGACCAGGTGGCGCTGCGCGGGCGTCGGCGCGTGGCCCCAGGTGTCCGAGCCGTTGGAGGGCGAACCGAGCGCCGCCCAATGCGCCAGCTGCGCCAGCTTGGCCACCGCCAGCACGCTGGCGCGCTGGGCGCGGCGTTCGGCCGGCGTCATCGCACGCATGCAATCCAGGCCAGCCTCGACCTCGCCGGCGTGCAGGTGACGCTCAAGCGCCGTCGAAGGCATGAAGCGCGCAGCCATCGTCAATCTCCCGCAGCCCGCGCTGCCTCGGCCGCCAGCACATGCTTGCACGGCCCGCGCTCGCCGCGGTGCTTCGCGAACCAGGGGCAGGTGCACTGCATCTCGCCGTCGACCTCCCGCACCCGGTGCAGCACTTCGCTGCCCTGCACCGACGCATCGAAGGGCTGCTGCGCATGCACCGTCACCGCGCCCTGCTGCAACAGCTCGCGCGCGTCGCGCAGGCGCGGGTGCATGTCCTCCACCTGCGACAGGTCGAACGGAAGCACCCGGTGAAAGTACGCGCCGGCGCTGAGGTCGTAGCCGACGAGCCCGCTGCTGCCCAGCACGCGCAGCCCGTCAGCGACCTGCTGCGGCGGCAGCTGCAACTCGCCGGCCACCGCGGCCACGTCCAGCGACGGCAGCCACTGCAGCTTCGCGCGCAGCAGGTCGAAGCCGGCGCCCGGGTCGTCGCCATGGCGCAGCAGCGCGCGCAACACCTGGCCTTCGCCGGAGAAGCCGCGCCAGGTCTCGGCGCTCAGGGCCAGCGTGATCCGGGCGATGCCGAAATCGAGCACCCAGGCGCTCGCCTGCTGCCCGGCGTCGGCATACGCGGTGAGCCGCAGGGCGCGCGCGAGCAGCGGCTCCAACAGGCGCAGCCGCGCGGTCTCGGTCACGCGCACCCCGGCATCGACCGGCTGCGTCGTCGTGTAGAGCCCGGCCGCGCCGTTCGCCACCCACAGCGGCGTGCGCCGCGTCGACGCGCGCGGCAGCCCGCGGATGAAGCGCTGCGCCGCCAGGCCGCTGACCTCGAAGCGCGCTTCCATCGACGCGAGGTAGGACTGCACCTCCACCATGCCGCGCAGCCAGCGCTGCGGCAGCGCGACCTTGCGCTCGATGGCCTCGTGCTCGCCGCTGCGCAGCTTCAGCTCGTCGCGGCCGACCGACAGGTCGAGCCCGGCCGCGTCGCTGACCTGCGCGAGCGCCGCGCGCATCGGCGCATTGAAGTCGACGTTGGTCGTGCCCTTGCCGACGATCTCGCCGTCATGGGCCTCGGGCAGCAGATCGACCCGCGCGTACGCGCTGCAGCACGATGAGAAGCCCTCGAAGCGGAGCAGCCCGCCGCCGCAGGTGACGACCGGGTCGGCCAGCGCGAGCGCCTTGGCCAGCATGCCCGGCGGCGTGAAGAAGCGGCTGCCGACGACCTGCTGCACGGTGGTCAGCAGCTCGGCGCTCAGGCGCGGCGATCGAAGCCGGCCTTCGAAGAAGTACGGATGCGCGCGGCCATCGGCATCGGATGTCGCGAGCAGCAACTGCGGCCGCTCGCCGGATCGAAGGCTCGACGCGTGCGCGTAGCGGTACGACTGGGCGATCGCTGCCATCGGCCGCTCACCCGCCGCGCTCGAAGCCTTCGAGCACGTTGACCGCGTTGACGCCGACCTCGGCCACCGCGTAGCCGCCCTCGAACACGAACACCGTCGGCAGCTGCAGCCCGGCAATGTCGCGCCCGACCTGCAGGTAGTCGGCGCTGCGCAGCGCGAAGCTGGAGATCGGATCGCCCTCGAAGGTGTCGACGCCGAGCGACACCACCAGCGCCTGCGCGCCGAAGCGGCCGAGCGCTTCTCGCGCGGTGTCCAACGCGGCGCGCCAGCGCTTGAAGTCGGTGCCGCGCGGCAGCGGCAGGTTCAGGTTCGCGCCTTCGCCGTCGCCGCTGCCGCGCTCGTCGGCATGGCCGAGGTAGAACGGGTATTCGGTGCGTGGATCGCCGTGCAGCGACACGGTCAGCACGTCGCCGCGCGCGTAGAAGATGCTCTGCGTGCCGTTGCCGTGGTGGTAGTCGACATCGAGCACCGCGACGCGGTCGAAACCACCATCGCACAGCGTCTGCGCCGCCAGCGCCGCATTGTTGAGGAAGCAGTAGCCGCCGAAGAAATCGGCGCCGGCGTGATGCCCCGGCGGGCGCGTCAGCGCAAACGCGCTGCGCTGCGCGCGATGCGCCACCGCCTGCGCCGCATCCACCGCGCACGCGGCACCGGACCGCGCCGCCTGCCAGGTGCCGGCCGTCAGCGGCGTGCCGGCGTCGAACGAGAACAGGCCCATGCGCGCCGCGAAGTTGTCGGGCAGCACGTCGTCGCGAAATCCGCGCACCGGCCACACCGACGGCAACGCGTCGACCTGCGCATTCGCCGGATCGAGCGCAACCCAGTCGTCCCAGGCCCGCGCGAGGAAATCGAGGTAGCGCCCGCTGTGGATGCGCCGCAGCACGTCCATCGACACCTCGCCCGGCTCGCGCAACTCACCGAGCGGGCGCCGCTTCAGCTCGGCCAGCACGTGGTCGAGCCGGTCGGGCACCTCGTGGCACGGCACCAGCCGGCCGCGGTACATCTCGTGCCGCCCGGCATGCAGGTGATGCACCGGGTTGTGGACCGTCAACATCACTCACCCTCCTTCGGCGCGCCATCGGACAGCGGCTTGAACAGGTCGTCGAAATCTTCCGCATTCAACGCCGCGTCGCTCGCCACGCCCTTCAGCAGCAGGTCCGCGAGCCCGGCCTTGCGGGCCTGCAGCTCGATCATCTTGTCTTCGACCGTGCCGCTGGCCAGCAGCTTGTAGACGAACACCGGCTTGTCCTGCCCGATCCGGTAGGCACGGTCGATGGCCTGCTGCTCGACCGCCGGGTTCCACCACGGGTCATACAGGATCACGGTGTCGGCCGCGGTCAGGTTCAGCCCGACGCCGCCGGCCTTCAGGCTGATCRGGAACAGCGGCACCTCGCCCTGCTGGAATTGCGCGACCAGCCCGGCCCGGTCGTCGGTCTCGCCGGTGAGCAGCAGGTAGGGCAGCTTGAGCCGCACCAGCTCCGGCTCGATCAGCGCCAGCATCTCGGTGAACTGCGAGAACAGCAGCACGCGCCGGCCGTCTTCCACCAGCGTCGGCAACAGGTCGAGCAGCAATTCGAGCTTGGCCGACGGCGCGGCCTTGCCGACGGCGGCCTGCGCATCGCCCTTCAGCAGCCGCGGATCGCAGCACACCTGGCGCAGCTTCAGCAGCGCGTCCAGCACCATGATCTGGCTGCGCGCGAGGCCCTGCTTCTCGATCGCGTCGCGCAGCTTCTCGTCCATCGTCGCGCGCACCGTCTCGTACAGGTCGGCCTGCGCGCCGGACAACTCCACGCGCAGCAGCGTCTCGGTCTTGGCCGGCAGCTCCTGCGCCACCTGCTGCTTGGTGCGGCGCAGGATGAACGGCCGCACGCGCCGCGCGAGGTGCTGGGCCTGCAGGTGATCCTGCCGCTTCTCGATCGGCTGGCGGTAGCGCTCGCGGAACTGCAGCTCGCTGCCGAGCAGGCCCGGGCAGACGAAATCCATCAGGCTCCACAGCTCGCCGAGGTGGTTCTCGAGCGGCGTGCCGCTCAGGCACAGCCGGTGCTGCGCGCGCAGCCCCTTCAGCGCGAGCGCGGCCTGGCTGCGGCTGTTCTTGATGCGCTGCGCCTCGTCGAGCACGACGTAGTGCCAGTCCTGCGCGGCCAGCACGTCGATGTCGCGCACCGCCAGCGGGTAGCTGGTGATCACCAGGTGCGCCTGGCCGAGGCGCTCAAAGTGCTGCATGCGCCGCGCGCCGTGCAGCACCAGCGTCTTCAGCTGCGGCGTGAAGCGCTGCGCCTCGGTGTGCCAGTTGTCGACCAGGCTGGTCGGCACGACGACGAGCGAGGGCCGGTCGAGCCGGCCGGCGTCGAGCTCGCCCTGCAGCAGCGCGAGCGTCTGCAGCGTCTTGCCCAGGCCCATGTCGTCGGCCAGCACGCCGCCGAGCCGGGCGCGGCGCAGGAAATCCATCCACGCCAGGCCGTCGAGCTGGTAATGCCGCAGCGTGGCGTTCACATGCGGCGACGGCTCGACCGGCGGCAGCCCGTTGCCGTTGCCCAGGCCGCGCAGTTCGCGGATCAGCGCATCGAGGCTCGGCGGCGCGACGACGCGCGCGCCGGCGGTCAACGCATCGAGCGTGCCGAGGTCGAAGCGCGACAGCTGCACGCTGGCATCGGCGGCCTTCATCGTCGGCTTCTCGAACACGCCGCGCAGCCAGTCGAGCAGCGGCGCGATGCGCTGCACCGGCACGCGCAGCAACCGCTGGCGCGCCGGCGCACCGAGCGGCAGCGGTGCCGATGGCGGCGCCTCGCCCGGCCACGGCACCAGCACCTCGCCGGTGCCGGCGCGCAGCGCGCTGTCGACCTTCAGCCAGCCGCTCTGCACCAGCCCCACCAGCAGCGGCACCAGGTTCACCGGCTGGCCCTCGACCGTCAGCTTCAGGCCGAGGCGGAACCACTCGCTGCCCGGGTCCTGCTGCAGGTCGACGGTCCAGTCGTCGGCCTCGTGCAGTTCGAACGGGAAATCGTCGTCGATCTCGACCAGCCAGCCCTGCTCCTTCAGGCGCGGCACCTCCTGCGTCAGCAACTGCGGCCATTGGTCGCGCTGCTGCGGCACGAAGATCATCGGCTGGCCCTCGAGCGCCACGCCGTAGCCGGCGCTGACGATGCGGCCGCTGCCGAAGCTGGATTGCCGCTGCATCGCGGCGCCCGCCGCAAGGCTCCACGGGCGCAGGCGCAGCGGGTCGGTCATCGCCCGCACGGCCGCGGCCTCGGCGTCGGCATCGCGATCGAAGCGCGTCAGCTGCGAGGTGGTGGCGCCGCTGACGCGGGTCGCGTCGAGGAAGGTGGCTTCGGCCTGCCCGGCCGGCAGGTGGTAGTCCACCGGCGGCATGCCCGGCACGCGGTAGCGCAGCAGCAGTTGCACCGAGGCCTGGCGCGGCGCGTGGTCGCTGACCAGCGGGCGGCTCGCGCGGGTGCCGAAACGCTGGTGCAGCATCGCCTCGGAGGCGGCGTCGACGCAGGTGCCCAGCCGCAGCACCGGCACCAGCGCCAGCGTGCCGAGGTTGCGCAGCGCACGCGCCTGCTCGTCGGGCACCGGCAACTGCAACCCGCGCTGCACCGCCAGGCCTTGCAGCCGCTCGGTGAAGGACGACAGCAGCTCGGCCGGCACCGGCGGCATGCGCGACAGCCAGTCGACCACCGGCGCATCCGGGGACACGCCCTGCAGCGCGGCCGGCCGCAGCGCCAGCCCGCCGAGGTCGATCGCCTGCGGCTCGGGCAGCATCACGACGACCACCGGCTCGTCCTCGGGGCCGCGCCACTGCGTGTGCCAGTCGCCCATCTCGTCGGCGAACCAGTGCAGCGAGACGGGCAGCGGTTCGTCGACGCGCTGCGCCGCCGCACCGGGCGGATGCGGCAGCTCGCCGAGCGACGGCGGCACGATCCAGGCGCGCCCGCTGCGCAGGATCAGCTCGACCACGGCCAGCGCGTCGCGGCCCCGCATCGGCAGCGAGCCGGTGTTGACGTTCGGGCCGAGCAGCGGCAGCAGCGCGGCCAGGATCTCCAGGTCGGCCGGCGCCAGGTAGGCGGGCCGGTTGCGCAGCATGTCGATCACGCTCGGCGAGTGCGGGCGGTGCGAACCGAGCTCGCCGGTGCGCCGCAGGCTGCCCAGGTGCAGCGTCAGCACCAGCGTGCCGGCGCGCGCGGCCAGCACGTACATCAGCGTGCGCTGCGGCACGGTGGCCGCGCTCGGC
>NZ_JBFULV010000153.1:0-11906 GCF_054049715.1 Rhizobacter sp. P5_C2
CACCCGCACCGAGCCCGGCACCTGCTCCGGCGCCCGCGCCGGCCCCAGCTCCGGCGCCTGCTCCCGCCCCGGCCCCGGCACCGGCCCCCGCGCCTGCTCCGGCACCCGCTCCGGTCCCCGGCCGCGGCGCCAACGTGCCCTGGGTCGAGTACCAAGCTGAAGACGGCAGCACCAACGCGCAGATCCTCGGCCCGAGCCGCCAGAAGTGGGACGCGAACCACATCGAGGCGGAGGCCATCGGCCGCAAGGCGGTGCGCCTGAACCAGACCGGCGACTACGTGTCGTTCAAGACCACGAAGGCCGGCAACGGCGTCGTCGTGCGCTACTCGATTCCCGACGCCCCCGGCGGCGGCGGCATCGACAGTACACTCGGCCTGTACGTGAACGGCGTGCGCGTGAAGACGCTGCCGCTGACCTCGCGCTACAGCTGGTCGTACCAGGGCGGGCTGATCGGCGACCCGATCGTCGAGAAGCCGGCCGGCCAGCCGCACACCTTCTTCGACGAGGTGCGCACGCTGCTGGCCGACAGCATCCCGGCCGGCGCGACGGTGATGCTGCGCCGCGACGCGCAGGACACCGCGGCCTTCTACGTGATCGACCTGGTCGACATCGAGCCGGTGCCCACCGCGCTGACGATGCCGGCGGGTTTCACGTCGGTGACGCAGTTCGGCATCCAGCCGAACGACGGCAAGGACCACGCCGACGACGTGCTGCGTGCGATGCGCTCGACCAGCAAGCTGTGGTTCCCGCCGGGCGACTACCTGCTGCAGAAGATCTCCGGCGGCAACGTCGGGCTCGACAACCCGGGCATCGAGGTGCGCGGGGCGGGCATGTGGTACACGAACCTGAAGGGTCCGAAGTCGCTGTTCTTCTGCTACGGCGCCAGCGCGAAATGCGTGTTCGGCGATTTCTCGATCCTCGGCGAATCCAAGGCCCGTGCCGAGGAATCCGAAGGCGTGCAGAAGGCCTTCGCCGGCCCGATGGGCGCCAACAGCCTGATCGAGAACGTCTGGATCGAGCACGTGGTCGGTGCGATCTGGGTCGGCAACGATCCCCCGTACCAGACGCAGGCGACGCAGAACCTGACGATCCGCAACTGCCGCATCCGCAACACCTATGCGGACGGGATCAACCTGGACAACGGCACGTCGAACTCGGTGGTCGAGAACTGCCACCTGCGCAACACCGGCGACGACGCGCTGGTGGTGTGGTCGATCAAGTGGACCGACTGGGTCAAGGACAAGACCTACCAGCTGGGTGAGAACTTCATCAGCCCGGAAGGCAAGAACGCGCCCGACCAGGGCCAGGGCGTCAACAACGTGTTCCGCAACAACACGGTGCAGATGCCGTGGCGCGCCAACTGCTTCGCGGCGTATGGCGGTGCGAACAACGTGTTCAAGGACAGCGTCTGCGAAGACGTGCTGACCTACCCGGGCATCCTGATCGACAACGAGTTCAGCTCCTACCCGTTCGGCCCGGCGACCACGACCTTCAGCAACATCTCGCTGATCCGTGCGGGCGGCCCGATGTTCCTCGAGAACACGGCCACCCCGTGGCAGCACGGTGCGCTGAAGTTCTACATGCGCGAAGGCGACGTGAACAACATCCTGGTGGAGAACGTCGACATCATCGACCCGACCTACTCCGGCATCGAGTTCCGCGGCTTCGGCTCGGCCTTCGTGCCGCCGGGCGAGAAGTTCCACCCGGACCTGCTGCGCGACGCCGACAACGCGAAGTTCAGCAACGTGAAGCTGAAGAACATCCGGATCACCAACCCGGGCAAGTACGGCATCGAGGTCATCGACAACGGTGGCCGCGGTGCGGTGAACTTCGACGGCGTGGTCGTGACGAACCCGGCGCTGGGCGGCCTGAAGCAGGACACCGCGCCGAGCAGCTTCTTCATCCGCGGGACCGGCAACTCGGGCTGGTAAGACAAGGCTTGCGCCTGCCAGGGCCCGGTGTCGCGCTGCGATGCCGGGCCTTTTTCCTTGTGGCTAGCGTTCAGTCCACTTGGCGCGCTCCGCCTTCGTATAGAGCGCACGCATGCCGGGGCTGAGGAAGATGTAGCCGACCAGGATCGACTGGTAGACGGCAACCGCCGCGCTGACCTTGGCGCCGGGGGGATTGGACGTCCACATCGACGCCACCGCACGCACGGAGACGATGACACCCAGGATGAGCAGCCCACCCAGGTAGCGGGACGCCGCCTGGCCGCCTTGCACGGTTCGCCAGGCCGCAATGCCAACGATGACAAGGAAGATGGCGCTGAAGATGCTCCGGCCAAAAACGGCAGATGCGGCACTCAGCAGAAGGTAGGCGCCGAGCAGAAAGATGAAGGCTCTCGGCGCCCGCGCGACCGCTGGCGCCTCAGGATTGGAGGACGGGGGCGCGTACGGATTCCTGTCAGACATGTTCACTCCTCTTCGTTGTTGATGTGCGGCCTCGCGGCCGATCTCCTCGCGGAGCGCGGATGGTAGCCGCGGGCCAGTACGATGCGGGTCACGATGCATTCCGACGACGATCCTGCGCCGCTGGCCGCCTTTCCCTCTCTGGCCGAGTCCGCACGCTGGTGGCTGAAGCTCGGCTTCATCAGCTTCGGCGGGCCGGCCGGGCAGATCGCGGTGATGCACGAAGAGCTGGTCGTGCGGAGGCGCTGGATCTCCGAAGGCCGCTTCCTGCACGCGCTGAATTACTGCATGCTGCTGCCCGGCCCGGAGGCGCAGCAGCTCGCCACCTACATCGGCTGGCTGATGCATGGGCGGCTCGGCGGCATCGTCGCCGGTGCGCTGTTCGTGCTGCCGTCGCTCGCGATCCTGATCGCGCTGTCGTGGGTGTACCTGGCATTCGGCAACCTGCCCGCGGTGGCGGGCGTCTTCCACGGCATCAAGCCGGCGGTGACGGCGATCGTCGTGGCCGCGGCCTGGCGCATCGGCTCGCGCACGCTGCGCAACCCGGCGCTGTGGGCCATCGCGGTCGCGGCGTTCCTGGCCTTGTTCGCACTGAATCTGCCGTTTCCGGTGGTGATCGTCGCGGCCGGGTTGGCCGGTGCCGTCGGCGGGCGCATCGTGCCGGCGATGTTCAGCGTCGGTGGCGGGCATGCAGCTCAAGCGGGCGCACACCCGCCTGCCCTCATCGACGACGGCACGCCGACACCGGCCCATGCCCGCTGGCGCACCGCATCGTTCGTGCGCGTGCTGGCCGCCTGCCTCGCGCTGTGGCTGGCCGCGATGCTTGGGCTCACGCTCGCGTTCGGCTGGCACGGCACGCTGACGCAGATGGGCTGGTTCTTCACGAAGGCGGCGCTGCTGACCTTCGGCGGCGCGTACGCGGTGCTGCCCTACGTGTTCCAGGGCGCGGTCGAGCAGCACCACTGGCTGACGGCCGCGCAGATGATCGACGGGCTGGCCCTGGGCGAGACCACGCCCGGACCGCTGATCATGGTGGTCGCGTTCATCGGCTTCGTCGGCGGCTGGACGCAGGCCCTGTTCGGCAGCGACGCGCTGTTCGGGGCCGGCGCGGTGGCGGCGATGGTGGTCACCTTCTTCACCTTCCTGCCGTCGTTCTGCTTCATCCTGCTGGGCGGCCCGTTCATCGAATCGACGCACGGGCAGCCGGCCTTCACCGCGCCGCTCAGCGCCATCACCGCAGCGGTGGTCGGCGTGATCGCCAACCTGGCCTTGTTCTTCGCGCTGCACGTGCTGTGGCCGCAGGGTGTGCACGGCATGCCCGACCTGCCGAGTCTCGCGATCGGCATCGCGGCCGCGGTCGCGCTGATCCGCTACAAGCAGGGCGTGGTCCGGGTCGTGCTGTGCGCGGGTGCCGTGGGGTTGCTCCTGGCGCTGGCTGCACGTGCGTGAGGCCTGACCTAGACTCGCCCCGCATCAACGACTGCCGGGACCGCGAATGCTGAAGATCTGGGGCAATGCCGATTCGATCAACGTGCAGAAGGTGCTGTGGTGCTGCGAGGAACTCGCACTGCCCTACGAGCGCATCGACGCCGGCCGGCACTACGGCGTCGTCAACACCGCCGAGTTCCGGCGCCTGAACCCGAACGGCCTGGTGCCGACGATCGACGACGACGGCTTCGTCGTGTGGGAATCCGGCACCGTGCTGCGCTACCTGGCGGCCAAGCATGCGGCCGGCAGCCTGTGGCCCGACGATGTCGTGGCGCGCGCCGAGGTCGACCGCTGGATCGACTGGTCGAACTCGACGCTGTGGCCGGCGATGGTGCCGATCTTCCGAGCGTTCCTGCGCACGCCCGAGCACGAGCGCGACGACAACCTGGTCGAAGCCGCGCGGAGCGAGACGCTGGAGGCGATGCACATCCTCGACGCCCACCTCGAAGGCCGCGCGTTCGTCGGCGGCGAACGCTTCACGATGGGCGACATCGCGCTCGGCTGCGCGGTCTGGCGCTGGATGACGCTGCCGATCGAGCGCGACGAGCTGCCGCAGGTGCAGCGCTGGTTCGATGCGCTGTCGAAGCGCGAGGCGTATCGGAAGGTGGTGATGCTGCCGTTGGTGTGAATCAGGCTTCGGGGATCGGTGGCATCGTCTTCAGCTTGGCGATCAGGGTGTCACAGGCCTTCATCAATTCGGCGAGCAATCCATCATCCGGCGTGAAGCTGCCCTCGTACTCGCTCTTGTTGCGAATGTCATGGCACCTGGCGAGCACGCGCCAGACATCCGGACCGAGACCCAGCGTCTGAGGCAAAAGCTGGAAGACGACGTAGCGGTTGGTGCACCGATACCCGTGCCAACGCAAGGCGCACAAGCAGAGCGAATGCGCGGCGTGGTAAGCCAGATCGAAGCGCCCTTCGGCGGAGAGTTCCGGGTGCCGGGCGTCTGCCAGCTTCCTGTGCGCTGTGCGGATCAGCCCTTCGATCTCGCGCGCATCGGGAGGCTCCTTGCGCAAGGGTTTGCCGGGACCGGTGAGATTCTCAAAGGCCGAGCTCATGCTCACCGCCGATCAGCCAGATCTTGGGTTGCTGCAGCACCCGGGTGATGAAGGCCTCGCCCAGCCCGACACGCTGTCGAAGATCCTCGAGTGTGTAGATCGTCGGACTGACGACACGACCCAGGCGTTCGCTGAGCGCGTCGAGGCTGAGGAACAGCTCGCCGTAGGTCAGCTCTTCAGCGATCAGCATCAGGTCGATGTCGCTGCTGGCGGTGTCCCGGCGCTTCGCCACGGAGCCGTAGACGAAGGCGGCCCGGATCCGATCCGCGTGCGGCGCAAGAGCCGCTCGCAATGGTTCCGCCATGCCCACGGTCTTCCATGCGATGGAGCACAACTCGCCATGGATCGGCGAGGCCGGATTGGCTTGGTAGTGCTTCTGGTTGCCGATGACCTCGACCGTCACCAACTCGCTCTGCGCCAGTCGCGCAAGTTCTCGCTGCACCGCGCCCGAGCCCCCATTCACCCTCGCGATGATTTCGCTGGCGTAGAAGCTGCGTTCGGGCTGGCCGAACAGCAGCCCCAGCACGCGTTGCTGGATGCCGCCAAACAATGCATCCGCCAGACTGACTCGCGTGGATGCATCGCCTTTCTCTGTACCCATAATGGGTACGATTATGCCCAAATTGGGCATGACAACTGAAGGCTGGGCGAGAAGTCGGCTAAGTGTGTCTGGTGATGTCTGCATCGAAGGCCTGCGGCGTGGGCGACGTTGCGTCGCGAGGCCCGCAGTCTTGAGTCAGAAGCCTGGCAAAACAACGCTGACATTTGCACCCGGCGTACCCCAGCTCCCCACCCCCGCGGCCGTAAAGACTCTTCACCCCGGTGCGACAATCCCGCTCCTGCCTGCCGCCCCTTTCCTGTCGCCTGATTTCCCGCCCGCCGTGCCCGACAACATCACCCTGCTGCGCCGACAGAACGTCCTCACGCTGTTCCAGCGCTTCGCCGAAGCGCAGATGCGCGACGGCATCGCCCCGAAGGGCATGGAGCAGCTGTTCGCGCAGGCGCTGCAGATCAGCCCCAGCATGTGGAGCCAGGTCAAGAGCAGCCGGCCGATCGGCGACAAGCTCGCGCGGCAGATCGAGGCGGCGCGAGCCCAACCCGCCGGTTGGCTCGACGAAGCGCACGAGCCGCAGGGGCTGACGCCCGCCGAGCTTCAATTCCTCCAGCTCGCGCTGAAGGCCTGGCGGGAAACGAATGCCGACGGGCGCAAGCAGCTGCGGCTCGTGGTCAAGCGGATCGCCGCCGGCGAGGACTGAGCCGGCCGGCCGCGCGCCGCGTCAACGGTGCGCGGCGCTCTCCAACAACCGCTTCAGCGTCTGCAGGTCGCCCGTGACCTGTGCGCAGTCCTTCTCGAAGCTCGCACTGTCGGCCCCCGCCGCACGGAACAGCGTGAACGTCAGCTCGCAGCCGTCGCCGTTGGCCACCGCGCGCATCGGGTTGCTGAACACCGTGCCGTCGGGCAGCGTGACGTCATGGTCCAGCACGCCGTACGGGTTGTCGGGCGCCATCTCGATCTGCACCCGGCCCATCGGCGATTCGCCGAACCAGCGCCCGTCCTCTTCGACGATGCCGGCCGCCAGGCCCGAGGCCCATTGCGGCAGCAGCGAGGGCTGGTGCGCGAACTCGTAGACGACCTGCCAGGGCACGGCGATCGAGGCGGTGACGATGCGGACATCCTGCAGCATGGCGTGCTCCTTGGTTCCTGCGGACCGTGTCGGGGCAATCAGCGTGCCGGCTCGCGCAGCGGCAGCGCCGCCACCAGCACGCCGAGCACCAGCCCGCCGAGCACGTCGACCACGACATGCTGTCGGATCGCGATCGTCGAATAGGCGATGCCCACGCACCAGGCCAGGTTCACCCACCGCAGCGCGACGGGCACCTCAAGCTCGCGCAGATGCCGCGCCAGCAGGTGGCAGGTCAGCACCGCGAACGACACATGCAAGGACGGGAACGCGTTGCGCGACGCATCGCCCGCGCGCAGGAACTGCAGGCTGCCGTACTGCGACCAGTCGACACCGAAATCCGGCACCGCGCTCGGGTAGAACAGGTAGAACGCGAAGCCGATCGCGCTCATCAGCGCGGCCCGCAGCACGTAGCGCAGCAGCTCGCCGCCATCCTTCGAAAACGCCGGCGCGAGCGACACGTAGACCCACAGCGACGCATACACCGGCAGCAGCCCCTCGCGCAGCGTGAACCAGCGGTCCACCGCCAGCACCGGCATCACCGTCACCGCGGCCTGAGGCGAGCGCGCGGCCCAGAAATACAGCACGAAGAACAGCGAGATGCCGGCGGTGATGCCCACCAGCTTGGTCGGCCACAGCGCGAGCAGGCGCCGCAGGGCGGCACGGGGCCAGGGGGCTGCAGGACGGGGGAGCGCGGTCGAGGTCACGGCGACGGGTCAAGGTCAGGGTAGACCCGCATCATCGCGCGGTTTGGCTTGTCATTGCCTTTGCGCCCCGACGTACGCGAGCAACCCCGCCACCAGCGCATCGAAGGCCGCCCGGCAGCGCGGGCTGCCGCGCAGGTCCTCGTGCATCGTGACCCAGGTCGGCAACGGCAGCGCGATCAGCTTCGGCAGCAGCCGCACCAGGCTGCCGTCGCGCCGCGCCAGCGGCACCTGGCACATGCCGATGCCGGCACCGGCGCGGATCAGCGCCAGCTGCGCCAGGTTGCTGTCGCTGCGCAGCGTGAAGGTCTCGCGCCGCATGCCGTGCAGCGCCTTCTCGGCCTGCCGCAGCCACGCCGACGGCTGGTCGTAGCCGATCGTCGCGTGGCCGGCGAGATCCTCGGGCCGGCGCGGCGTGCCGCGGCGTTCGAGGTACTCGCGGTGCGCATGCAGGCCCAGCTCGATGCTGCCGACGTGGCGCGCGATCAGCTGCTCCTGCTTCGGCTGCACCATGCGCACCGCGATGTCGGCCTCGCGGCGCAGCAGGTCTTGCAGCTTGTCGGTCAGCACCAGCTCGATCTTCAGCTGCGGATGCGCCTCGTGGAGCTCGGCCAGGATGGTCGGCAGCACCTCGACGCCGATGACGTCGCTGCAGCTGATGCGCACCGTGCCCTTGACGATGCCGTCGCCTCCCTGGCCGCCGGCCGCGCGCTCCAGCGCCGCCGCGGTGCTCTGCATCGCCTCGGCATAGGGCCGCAGCGACTGCGCCGCCTCGGTCGGCAGCAGGCCGGTCTGCGAGCGGGTGAACAGCACGACCCCGAGCGCCTGCTCGAGCGCCGCGACGTGGCGGCCGACGGTCGGCTGCGTGATGCCGAGCCCCCGGGCCGCGCCGGACAACGAGCCTTCGTCGAGCACGCCGAGGAAGGTCCGGTAGAGCTCCCAGCCGATGGTTGAAGTCATTCATAAATGTATAGCCTCACGCCGATGTTCGGCAATTCCATCTGAACGCCTCCATCGCCAGAATTCATTCCATACCCACCACCCACCTGGAGATCGACATGAATAACGGCAACACCCGCAGCAGCGACAAGACAGCCCTGGTGCTGGGCGCCACCGGCGGCATCGGCGGCGAGGTCGCGCGCCAGCTGCGCGACGCAGGCTGGACGGTGCGCGCACTGCAGCGCGGCGCCACCGAGGCGATGCAGCAACGCGACGGCATCACCTGGCTGCGCGGCGACGCGATGCAGCGCGCCGACGTGATGCAGGCGGCCGAGGGCTGCCAGGTGATCGTGCATGCGGTCAACCCGCCGGGCTACCGCGGCTGGGCCGAGGTGGTGCTGCCGATGGTCGACAACACGATCGCCGCAGCCGTCGCGCAGCGCGCCACCATCGTGCTGCCGGGCACGGTCTACAACTTCGGGCCGGATGCGTTCCCGCTGCTGCGCGAAGAATCGCCGCAGCACCCGCAGACCCGCAAGGGCGCGATCCGCGTGCAGATGGAGGCCCGGCTGGAGGCCGCGAGCCGCCAGGGTGCGCGCGTGCTGATCGTGCGGGCCGGCGACTTCTTCGGGCCGAAGTCGGGCAACAACTGGCTCGCGCAGGGCATGCTGAAGCCCGGAAAGCCGGTGACCTCGATCGCGACCCCGGCCGACGAGGGCGTCGGCCACCAATGGGCCTACCTGCCGGACGTGGCGCGCACGATGGTCGAACTGCTGGACCGGCGCGATGCGCTCGGCGCATTCGAGCGCTTCCACATGGCCGGCCACTGGGATGCCACCGGCCGGCAGATCGCCGAGTCGGTGCAGCGCGTCATCGCGCGCCGCACCGGGCAGAGCCCGCGCATCACGCGCACGCCGTGGTGGCTGCTGCGCCTGATGGCGCCCTTCGTCACGACGCTGCACGAAATGATGGAGATGCGCTACCTGTGGCAGCGGCCGGTGCAGATGGCCAACGACCGCTTGCTGGCGGTGCTGGGCCACGAACCGCACACGCCGCTGGACCAGGCGATGGAGGCGACCCTGGTCGGCCTGGGCTGCCTGGATCCGTCGCGTCAGCCTGCCGGCGACAGCCCGGCGATGAACTTCAGCACCGCCGCATCGCTGAAGTAGTTCGTGTGGAAGGTCGTCGCCGTCTTGCCGAGCGACAACACCTGCGGCTTGCCCTGCGCCGGCTCGCCGAAGAAGCTCATCGACTCGGTGTCGACGACCAGGTCGTTCGCGCCCGGGAACACGATGTCGGCACCGAGGGCCGCGAGCTGCAGGCCGGGGTTGCGGAAACGCGTCCAGAACTTCCACGCCGGCTCGTCGAGGTTCGGCTCGAAATCGGCCGACACCACCGCGAACGTCGGCTGCACCAGCCACCGATCGGCGAACAGCGCACGCGTCTCGGCGTTGTCGGTGGTGCGCTGCTGGCTCGCGAGCCCCGGCACCAGCACGACGGCGGCGTCGGCCAGCGGCAGCGCCGAGCCGAGCTGCAGCGTCTTCCCCAGCACCTTGGCCAGCCCGGCGGCACCGGCGGCCAGCGGGAACACCGTGCTCGCCGCCTGCCCAGCCAGCGACAGCGCGTTCGCGATGTTGGCCAGCATGTCGAGCGCCGCGCGCAAGCGGTACGGCGACGCGAGGCTGGTGCCGCCCAGCGGCGAACCGACGAACACCGCCTGGCGCACCCGCACCGGTGCCAGCCGCAGCAGCCACGACGCGACCAGCCCGCCGCGGCTGTGGCACACGATGTCGATCGGGCCGGCGATGCCGCGCAGCGCGCGCTGCAGGTCGAGCGCGTTCAGCCACGGCGCGACCGACAGCGTCGGGTGGTCGAACGCGAAGATGCGCTCGCCGTAGGCCTGCTGCCACTGCGCGAGCAAGGCCAGCCCGGCCGGTGTCGCGCGGAGCTGGTCGAACCACATGTCGCCGTTGCTGAAGGTGCCGTGCACCAGCAGCAGCGAGGGCTGCGCGCCGTCGAGCTGCGGGGCCGGTGCCGGCACCAGCGCGCCGCCCACCCATTGGCGCAGGCCCTGGTGCGGCGTGAGCTTCGCATCCAGCGCGACCAGCGATTGCGTGATCCGGTTCGGCCCGATGTCGTCGTACTCGAAGCGCTGCAGCACGTCGCCGAAGCCGAACCAGCCGGCGCGCCGCGAGCGGCCGCGCAGCACCTGGGCGGCCGGCGGCTCGTAGTTCCAGCGCAGCACGCCGTCGTCGTCACGCAGGCTGACGCTCGCGCGCGGGTCGGCCATCGACGGCGTGAAACCGCGGCGGCGCCGCATCGAGATCGGCAGCGCCACGGCCTGCGACGGCGCCGGCTCGCGCAGCCCGAGCCTCGCGTCGGCGGCCACCCAGGGGTCGGCGCTGAAGGGCAGCGGATCGCCGGTCGTGACGACGGCGTTCATGCCGGCTCCCCGAGGGCCAGCGCGGCCGGCGCCACGATCGGCAGCGGCGTGACCTGGTGCTCGCGCGCGATCGCGATGTCGAGGATCGAATCGAAATCGCGCGGCTCGCTGAGCGCCTGCACGCCGGCCTCGCGCGCCTCGCGGAAGCCGCAGTGCTCGGTCAACCGCACGCTCTCGAGCGGCGCGAGCTTGCCGTCGCGGATCAGCCCCCACACCTCGCGGTAGCTGGCGCGGCCGGCCCGCCACGGCCGCGTCTGCGCGCCCGGCGAGCCGGTGCGGTGCTCGTCGCTCGGCGGCATCGCATCGCCCGGGTTGATCACCTCGCGGTAGGCGAACTGGTAGTCGCGGTGGCGCCAGTAGCCGGGCAGCGCATGGCCGTCGAGCAGGAACACCACCGGGTGGATGTCGACCAGCTCCAGGCAGGCAGCGAACAGCAGCGTCAGGTCGATGCAGGTGCCCATGCGCGCCGCGCGCACCGCGCTCGGCGTGCGCAGGCGCTGCGAATCGAGCGCGCGGTTGTAGGTGGGCGGCGGGTTGATGTAGCCGAGGTCCCATTCGTGCAGCAGCGCCGACCAGATCGCCTCGACCTGCAGGTCGACGTTCTCGAGGCTGGCCGGGTCGCCGGACGACGAGGACTGGTAGCCCTCGAAGCCGGCGCTCGGGTCGTCGCGGATCACCCGCACGTAGCGCTGCGCGAGCGTGATCGCGCGCTCGACCGCCGGGTCGCGCGGCAGCACGAACGACGGCAGCCAGACGCCGCTGGTGCTGTTGTCGAGCCACTGGTCGACCGGCATCAGCCGCATCGCGTAGGTGTCCTTGTGGATCACCCGCCCGCCGACCATCACCTGCACGAACAGGCTGCTGACGACCGCCTCGGAGACCGAGCGCATCAGCCGCGCGGTCAGCGGCATCTTGACGCGCGCGCCGAGGCTGGTGCGCTCCTGCGTCAGCTCGATCTCGGCCTCGTAGCGCGCCCGCTCGATGCCGCAGTTCAGCTCGACCAGCACATGGGCGCGCGTGAGCGGCTGCGTGACCGCGCCGCGCAGCTCGAAGCGGTGGAACAGCGCGCTGCGTTTCTCGGCGGAGTCGCCCTGGTTGTGCAGCTCGGCGTAGTTGAATTCGGTGCGCGGCTCGACGACGGCCCGCAACGGGGCGCGTGCCGCAGCGGGCGCACGTGCCGGTGC
>NZ_JBFULV010000154.1:0-11718 GCF_054049715.1 Rhizobacter sp. P5_C2
CGCCCTAAGCTTCGCCTCATCCGCCTGCGCGACAATTCGCGCATGCACCTTGGCCGCCGCAACCGGGCACTGTTCCCCCCCTCCCCGCACCGATCCACCTGGAATCCGCTGACGCTGGCGGTGCTCGCCGGCGTGTGGATCGCCGCCCTCGCGAACTGGCCGCTGTGGCAATCGCTGCAGGCGCTGCCCGAGATGCAGGGCGCGCGCGGCACGCTCTTCATCGTCGCGTTCGGCGTGATCGTCGCGTGCCTCACCACGCTGGTGCTGGCGCTGCTGGCCTGGCGCTGGAGCATCAGGCCGGCGATCGGCCTCTTCCTGCTGGCGGCGGCGTTCGGTGCGCATTTCATGGGCACCTACAACGTCGTGATCGACAGCACGATGATGACCAACGTGCTGCAGACCGACCTGCGCGAGACGCGCGACCTGCTGAGCTTGCGCATGGCGGCGAGCGTGACCGTGCTCGCGCTGCTGCCGCTGGCCTGGCTGTGGGGCCGGCCGCTGCAGGCGCCGGGCGCGTGGCGGCAACTCGGCCGCAACCTGGTCGGCATGGTCGTCGCGGTGGTCGTGATGGTGGGGGTCGCCGGTGCCTTGTTCGCCGACCTTGCATCGACCATGCGCACTCACAACACGCTGCGCTACAAGATCAATCCGCTGAACTCGTTCTATGCGCTCGGCATGCTGGTGCACGACGCCAACGCCCGGCCGGCCGGGCCGCCGGTGGCGATCGGCGCCGACGTGGCGCTCACCCCGCTCGCGCCTGGCACGAAGCCGCTGCTGCTGGCGCTGGTGGTCGGCGAGACGGCACGGGCCGATCATTTCGCACTGAACGGCTACGGGCGGGCGACCACGCCGGCGCTGGCCGCGCGGGGGGTCGTCAGCTTCAGCGACGTGACGTCCTGCGGCACCAGCACGGCCACCTCGCTGCCCTGCATGTTCTCGCACCTGGGCAAGCAGGCCTACGAGGCGCGCGACCAGGATTTCGAGAACGTGCTCGATGTGCTGCAGCGGGCCGGGCTGGCGGTGCTGTGGCTGGACAACCAGGCCGGCTGCAAGGGCCTGTGCGAACGCGTGCCGCACGACGATGCGTATCGGCTGGCGCCCGGTGCGGCACCGATGCCGGCCGGGCTGTGCGACGGCGGCGAGTGCCTGGACGAGGCCCTGCTGCACGGGCTCGACCAGCGGTTGGCCGCACTGCCGGCCGAGCGCCGCGCGCGCGGCGTCGTGCTGGTGCTGCATCAGATGGGCAGTCACGGGCCGGCGTATTCGAAGCGCTCGCCGGCGGGCCGCAAGCCCTTCGTGCCGGAGTGCACGACGAACGTGCTGCAGCAGTGCGAGCGGCAGCAGTTGCTGAATGCGTACGACAACTCGATCGCCTACACCGACAGCGTGCTGGGGCAGGCGATCGACTGGCTCGGCAAGCAAACCGGCGGCTACGACCCGGCGCTGCTGTACCTGTCGGACCATGGCGAATCGCTCGGCGAGAACAACCTCTACCTGCACGGCCTGCCCTACGGCATCGCGCCGCGCGAGCAGAAGCACGTGCCGATGGTGGTGTGGCTCGCGCCGCAGACCGAGGCAGCGACCGGCGTCGCGATGAGCTGCCTGCAGCGGCAGCGCGATGTGGCGCTGAGCCATGACAACCTGGTGCCGAGCGTGCTGGGCTTGATGGGAGCGAAGACGGCCATCTACAAGCCGGAGCTGGATGCTTTCAAAGGGTGCAGGCGGTAGCCCCAAGCCATCGTCCGCAGTTAAAGTCCGCGCACATCCAACGACTCCAGACAGGAAGCCGTGTCCGCCTCGTCCGACTCCCTGAAGTCCATCTTCTTCGCCCTCGGCGCCAACTTCGCGATCGCGATCGCGAAGACCGTTGGCGCCGTCTTCACCGGCTCGTCGTCGATGCTGGCCGAGGCCATCCACTCGTACGCCGACTGCGGCAACCAGGGCCTGCTGATCTGGGGCCTGAAGGAAGCCAAGAAGCCGCCGACCGCCGACCACCCGCTCGGCTACGGCAAGGCGATCTACTTCTGGAGCTTCATCGTCGCGCTGATGCTGTTCAGCATGGGCGGCCTGTTCTCGATCTACGAAGGCGTGCACAAGCTGCACGACACCGAACCGGTCCGGTACGCCGGCGTCGCGATCGCCATCCTCGCCTTCGGCGTCGTCGCCGAGAGCGTCTCGCTGTGGGGCTGCCTGCGCGAGATCAACAAGGAGCGCGGCACGCAGACGCTGTGGCAGTGGTTCCGGCGCTCGCGCCAGAGCGAGCTGATCGTCGTGCTCGGCGAAGACCTGGCGGCACTCGGCGGCCTGGTGGCCGCGCTCGGCTTCATCGGCCTGGCGGCGCTCACCGGCAACCCGATGTGGGATGCCGTCGGCTCGATCGTGATCGGCGTGCTGCTGGTGGTGGTCGCGATCCTGGTCGGCACCGAAGTGAAGTCGCTGCTGGTCGGCCAGAGCGCCGAACCGACGGTGCTGGCCGCGATGCGCGAGCACATCGCCGCGCAGCCCGAGGTGGCGCAGATCTACAACCTGCTGACGCAGCAGCTCGGCAACGACGTGATGGTGGCGGTGAAGGCACGCATGGCACCGCAGCCGTCGGACGTGGCGTTGATCGAGGCGATCAACCGGGTAGAAGCCGGGCTGCGCACCGCGTTTCCGTCGATCCGCTGGATCTTCTTCGAGCCCGACCTTCGAGACTGATTCAGAACAGCTCCTGCTGCCCGTTCGCCGGCGGCAGGCGTGGCTTGCGGAACAGCGTGAGATCAAGCTCGGTGCGCACCCGGTTCATGCCGTGGCGCGCGCAGGCCTTGCGGAAGCGTTGCGAGATCAGCTCGGCCCACACGCCCTCGCCTTTCATGCGCGTGCTGAAGGTGGCGTCGTAATCCTTGCCGCCGCGCATGTCGCGGATACGCGCCATCACGCGGGCCGCGCGCTGCGGGAAGTGCTGGTCGAGCCACTGCTGGAACAGCGGGTTCACCTCCCACGGCAGGCGCAGGATGATGCTGAAGGCCGAGCGCGCGCCGGCCTCGGCCGCGGCTTCGACGATGCGCTCGATCTCGGGCTCGTTGATGAACGGGATCACCGGCGAGACGCTCACGCCCACCGGCACGCCGGCCTCGGCCAGCGTCTTGATCGTGCGCAGCCGCCGCTGCGGCGACGCGGCGCGCGGCTCGAGGATGCGCGACAACTCGGCATCGAGCGAGGTCACCGACACGTACACCGCCGCCAGGCCGCGCGCCGCCATCGGCGCGATCAGGTCGAGGTCGCGTTCGACGCCGGACGACTTGGTGACGATCGAGAACGCGTGGTCGCAGCCGTGCAGCACCTCGAGCACCGAGCGGGTGATGCCGAGCTTGCGTTCGACCGGCTGGTAGGCGTCGGTGGCCGAGCCGATGTTCAGCATCTGCGGCTCGTAGGCGCGGCTCGCCAGCGCCTCGCGCAGCCGCTCGGCGGCATTGACCTTCGCGATGATGCGGGTCTCGAAATCGAGCCCCGGCGACATGTTGAGGTAGCTGTGCGTCGGCCGCGCGAAGCAGTAGATGCAGCCGTGCTCGCAGCCGCGGTAGGGGTTGATCGACAGGTCGAAGTGCACGTCGGGCGAGTCGTTGCTCGCGAGGATGCTCTTGACCCGCTCCTCGATGATCTGCGTGGCCCGCGGCAGGTGCTCTTCGCTCGCCTGCTGCTCGAGCGTGCCCCAGCCGTCGTCGTAGTCTTCGCCGCCCCGTGTCGTGAAGCGGTGCTCGATGGCCCACGCGGTGCCCCGGCCCTTGGTGGCGCCGGGTGTGGGCATCGGAACGAGAGGCTGGATGAGCGGGCGCGAGGGGATGGGATTGAACTTCTGCGGCATCCTGTAAATATATACAGTATTCACCGCAGAAGCCAGTTCCCATCAGATCGCGCCGACGCTCCCGGTCACCGGCAGCACGATGCCGGTGATGTAGCCGGAGCACGCCGGCGACGCGAGGAACACATACGCCGGCGACAGCTCCTCGGGCTGTGCGGCGCGCCGCATGTCGGTGTTCTGCCCGAACTCGGCGACCTTCTCGGCCGGCGAGTCGGCCGGGTTCAGCGGCGTCCACACCGGGCCCGGCGCCACCGCGTTGACGCGGATGCCGCGCTGCAGCACGTTGCTCGCGAGCGATTTCGTGAAGGCGTGGATCGCGCCCTTGGTGGTCGAGTAGTCCAGCAGGTGCGCGCTGCCTTCGAGGCCGGTGACCGAGCCGGTGTTGATGATCGCGCCGCCCTTGCCCATGTGCGGCAACGCGGCGCGGGCCATGTGGAAGTAGCCGTAGACGTTGGTGCGCAGCGTCTCGTCGAAGCGCTCGTCGGTGATGTCCTCGATCGACTCGGCGTGCTCCTGGAACGCGGCGTTGTTGACCAGCACGTCGAGCTTGCCGAAGGCCTTCACCGCCTGGTCGACCGCATGGCGGCAGAACGCCGGATCGCGCACGTCGCCGGGGATCAGCACGCAGCGGCCGCCTTCGGCCTCGACGCAGCGCTTCGTTTCCTCGGCGTCTTCATGCTCGTTCAGGTAGACGATCGCGACGTCGGCGCCTTCGCGGGCGAACAGCACCGCCACCGCGCGGCCGATGCCGGAATCGCCGCCGGTGATCAGCGCGGCGCTGTCCTGCAGCTTGTGGCTGCCTTCGTAGTACGGGGCCAGGAACTTCGGCTTCAGCTCGAGTTCGGCTTCCAGGCCCGGCTTCTCGATGTGCTGCGCCGGCAGCTTCACCGGTTGCCGGCTGGCACCGGCCTGCACCGGCGCCTTGTCGGCCGGCTTGCCGCCGGACGCCTTCTTCGCGTCATCGCGGTCCTGGGCCGACTGGATGCGGCGCTGCTTCACGGCCACCGCTTCGCCGTCGTCGGCATGCGGTCGATCGCTGTGGGAGGTCTGGGCGGTCTTGCGGGAAGTCTTGGTCGGCATGGCGCACTCCGTTCGGGTCGATGCCCGAATGGCGGCAAGCCGCATGCCTGCGACGCCGGGGTGCCGGCCGCCGCGTCTCAGGCGGTCTTGATCAGACCGGCAGCAACTGGCTGTCGCTGCGCCAACTGGCGCGCACCGCGTTGTGCGTCAGCGCGCGTGCGGCACGCACCGCGGCGGTGGCGCCGGAGCGGCGGCTGGCCACCTGGTCGAGCCAGGAGGCGAGGATCGGGTTGCGGCGTGCGAGCGTCGTCCAGCTGCTGCGCCAGCAGCGAGCCAGGTCGGCATGCGGGTGCAGTTGGCGGCGTGCGCTGCGCGGCAGGTCTTGCCCCGGGTGTTCGCTGAACACCTTGCCGAGGTCGAACAGGAAGGCGGTGGCCGAGCACACCTGCTGCAGCTCCGAGACGATCGGCGGCAGCGGCTTGCGGCTGCGTGCGTCGTGGTCGGCGTTCATCGCGAACTCGGCCGCGGTGATGCTGGCTTCGAGCAGGCCGTACATCTCGGGGTGGTGGTCGGCGGCGGCCGGCTGGGTCAGGAAGTGATCGAGGTTGCCGCTGCGTTCGAGCACCTGCGCGATGAACTCCTGCAGGTCCGGCGACCAGCGGCTGCACAGGCAGGCGAGGCGGTACACCAGGTCGGCCGGCACGCCGAGGTAGGCCAGGTTGCCGGCGTTGATGCGGCGCACCAGCGTGGCCAGCAGGTTGTCGACGCCCTGCCCGCGTTCCTCGAGGAAGCCCGACAGCGGCAGACGCAGCGCCGGCAGTGCGCGCCAGGAACGGTCGATGGAATCAGAGTTCATGGATGTCTCGCTGGTGTATCCCTGAAAACGGATTCTGCGAGACGGACGGGCCGGCCAGCCAACGATAAAGAGGCAATAGCGTGCCTATTCCTCGGCGGTGTCAGACAGCGGCAACACGAAGGTTTCAGGGGGTCAGCGCGTGTAACTCGGTGTGCAGTTTTGCTCGCAGGTCACTGAACCACTTCGGGGCCAGCAGGCCTTGCTCGACCTTGCCTGCGTGCGCTTCGACCCACGCCAAATGGTCGAGGCCAGGCGCAGGATCGTTCATGTCCAGCGCCAGGGCGGCACACATCAAGCGCGCCAGCAGCGCGACTTGCGCGGTGTCTTCCACCGGTATCAAGCGACGTTTCAGTACCCATTGGCAGGCCAGCAGGCTGGCATGGGCGAACAGCTCCGAGCGCCCGTATTTTCTGGATCCACGCGTCGACGTCGGCGACACGATCGCATCGAGCACGTCGTCACCGATGCCTTCGCTGGCACGCAGGGCCACGCGAGCCGCGAACACCAGACCCGCAGCGCTGTCGCGCCATTCGCTGCCTTGGTCCTTGCGCTGCTGGCGAAGGACGGCCGCCAGGTTCTCCAGCAGCTTCTCAGGTTCACCGGCATCGGCCACGCCGGTCCCGATCCATGTCGAGAGGAGGCTCGGCGTCGCCATGACGAAAGCCGGCGGGGACTGGCCCGAACGCCAGCTCCACATCGCCGTGATCGGATGACTGAGCGCAGCGGTCAAGGCCTTCGGGTCACCGAGGTCGACGCCCTCGCAGTTGGCCTGCACGTCTTTCATCACCGCATCGACCAGCGACTTGCGCGCGTCATGGTTGAGCAACAACAAGGCTTCGATCAGTGCAGCGCCTCGGGGCGATCGATCGCTGAGGGTCTGCAACAGGGTCGGGCGCACCATCGCCTTCAGGCTGCCTCGGCATGCGCGCGGCGTGATCATCCGACGGAGCAAGCGGCGCGTTCTCTTGCCCCGCAGCAACATGGGATCGGCGCCGATCTGTGCCAAGGCCTCGTCCAGGAGGCAAGGCGCCGATCCGCTGGCCATGGCGGTCGCAAATTCCGCGCTGTCGACGATGTGGCCGAGGCCCTTCTTCCTCACATCGGTCGTGAACCAGTGCGCCTGAATGAGCTTGGACATCACCACGGGAAGGTCGGATACGTCGCCCTCCAGCATGGCTTCGCGCACCTTGTCGTCACCCAGAAGCTGATCCAGAACAGCACCCAATGCCTCGTCCGTCCGGTGGGGACCTGCGGCCGAACAACGCAGCCCGAGCGCCAGCAGTGCAGCCCGCGGCGCGATGTCGGACGCGTCGATCTTCGGATGCAGAAACTTGATCAATGACGATGCATCGCTTGCCGTGGAGGTGCGACCCGGTCGACACAAGCGCACATGCGTGATGGTCACAGCGCTCATGCAGGAAGGCGACGTCCAGAGAAGCGTGCTGCCGCTTGGTTCCACGAACCTTCCTTGCTTCCATTGGACGCCTTGGTCCTTCAACGGCATGCGCAGTTGCGCGATCACCTGGTTTTGGTGCTCCTCGCACAACGTGGCAAAGCGTTTCGCGTCCGGCAGCAGATCGCCGCCCCCCGCCCGCTGCAGGCTGCGCTCGATGCGACGTCGCCCCGGGCCGGTGTCAACCGCCGCGAGGCATGCGGCGGCCTGCACGATCTTCTGTAGCTGTCTGTCGGAATGAATCTGGCCCGCCAGCCCGTCCAGGAGGTCGCACACCCCATCGATCGTGCCGATCGGCAACATGTCACCCGTGCTACCTGTGCCGACGAGGACCGCCTCGATCAGGCTGGTCTCCAGCGTTGCCAATGCCTTGCCGCACTGCAGGTCGGCAACCAGGTCGCAGTGTTTCAACAAGCGACCGTGCAGCAGGATGGCCCGCATCGCCCGCATGGCCGGACGGTTCAGCAGGTCGGTCTTTCTCGCGATCTTCATGGCGAACACCACGCACGGCAGGTCGTCGTCAGCCAACATGCGCAGTTGCGTCAGGTGGACGGCAAGCAACTGCAGCGCAAGTCCGGTCCGACCGGCGCGCGCAAAGGCTGCCGCGACCGTCAGCACGTCGCGCGACGTGCCGAGCTGCCACGGGCTGAAGCCGACGAAACCGTGCTTGTCGTCGCCCACCCATTGCTTCACGCGCGATCCGAACGATTGCAACGAAAACAGGCGCGCCAGCGCATCCAGCGCGCCAACGTCGGCCACCACGGTCCGGCTGTCCGATGGCGACACGCCCCAGGCGATCAGGCTTTCGATTGCGGCACTCCGAAGCCCCTTCGGCTCTTGATCGCGGGGTTCGACCCGGATGAGTTCAGCCACCTCGCAGGCGCGCTTGCTGACCGCTTCGAGCAATTCATCGCCCTCGAGAAAACTGCACTCGTGAAGCGGTGCACTGACAAGCAACACCCGATCGGGCTCCAAAGCGCGGTCCAGGGTCAACAGGGCCCGCGCATGTGTGGACAGCTGCCCCAGGATCGCCCACAGCGACAGAGGTGGCATCTCGATCTTCTGCTTCAAGTCGAGCACGGTCGTGATGGCGGCGATGAACCCGCCATCGGCCATCGTTTCGTTCATCGCCCACGCGGCCCAGAGCAACAGCGCCAGCCCCGGTTGTATTCTCTCGAGGGCCGCCGCCACATCGGCCACCGTGTCGCTGTTGCAGCCCGGCTGCAAGGTGAAGCCGAGGATCTCCGAGTCGGCATCGCCGTCCACGGCACGCTCACACGTGACGAGCCTCTTGTCGAGCAAGGCGGTGAAGGCCTGTTCCAGGCCAGAGTCGAGGAGCCAGCCTGTCCGGCCCGACCACTGCCGCCCGTTGCTGACACGCTCGGTCAGCTTCTCCAAATCGAAGTTGCCGCTGCGCGAGAACGTGCGGCGGCGGGCCGACTTGGGGGGTTCAAGCTGCTGCATGAGCTCACCAACCTTGTCATGCATCGACATCGGATCGGGCAGCATCCAGCGAACTTCAAGCAACACGATGACGAAGTTGAGTCTGTCAAAGGGCGCTTCGACGATGACCTCATCGACCTGCAAGGAAGCGGAATCACCGGGGCCACCCGTGCTGTCGAGGCTGCCCACATAGCCCAGGTCGCCGAAACGCGGGAACACGTTGCGACTCAGCAAGACGCGCAGGGTTCGAAGGTGCGCCACCAGGGCCTCTCGCGCGGGCTCACTCAGCCCCGCGCCTGCACTCGGCTCCAGGCGCACCAACGCGCTCAGGTTCGGCATGAAGTCGTCGTCGGCCGCGGTGGCATTCATCACCAGCGCCGCCCGCAGCTGAAAGGCGCAGTCGTGCACGCCCTCGGCTTCGAGCACTTCTGCGATCCTGGCCAGTTCGCCGGGATCGCATCCCGCCTTCATCTGCATGGCGCCGCTCGCCCGGCGTTGCGAATCCCGCACGAACTCTCCGACGAGAAGTCCCTGACGGACCAGGTTCGTCAGACGCTCGAGTGCGCTTGCGAGGTCGAGGCCGTCGTGGACAGGCACCGGTGCCGGTGCCGACAGACCCGTGTGCGGGGGCCGCGGCGAGAGTTGCCGCTCGGCAAGCAACTGGCGGGCCTCCGCCCGCGCCTTGTCGCTGCTTGAGCGAGACAACGGCCGGTGAGTCCTGGGAAACGGTCGGGCCGTGTCGACCCGAGGGGAATACGGCGGCGTCTTGATGCCTCGTAACGGACTGCCCCCGCCACGCTGCTCCTCCATGCGAATCCTCTGATCGATGTCTGATGCCGGTGTGTGACACCGCGGCGCAGATCGTTCCGTCGGATGTCAACCGGCGAGGCCGCCGCTCAAGCTGCCCCCTTCTCCTGTCCCTTCAACAGCGACCACGCCATCGCCCCCATCAGCGCGACCCCCGCCACCAGCGCGCCCCACAACCATGCGCGCGAGGGTGTCGGCACGGGCGCCGGCACCGGCACCGACGCTGCCTTCAACACCGGCGACGCCATCGACGCCACATCGGCTTGCAGCACCGCCCGATCCGCCGGCAACGCATCGCCGCTGCGCCGCGCAGGCATCAGCTCGCCGATCGTCATCGCGGGCGCGGCCGCCGCCGGCTCGACCCAGCCCGTGCGATACGGCGCCGCACCACGCGCCAGCATCACCAGCGTCCGCGCGCGCACGCCAATCCGCAGCTGCGGCGGCTGCGCGCCGAACTGCGCCACGCCGCCGGCCACCTGCAGCCTCAGCTGCGTGTGCACCGCGCCATCCAGATGCTGCGCCGGCGACCGCGACTCACCGGTCGGCAGGCGCAGCCACCACACGCTGCCGTCGGCCAGCGGCTGCCAGCCGGGCTCGGCGGCCGGCAGCGGCGCCGGCGTCTTGTCGCGCAGCGCATGCAGGTGCCGGCCCAGCCGGTGGTGGTGACCGTGCGGCCTCGGCACCACCTCGCCTCGCACCAGCCAGCCGACACGCGCCACCGTGTTCGCATCGCGCGGCAGCAGCTCCACCGCCTCCAGCGGCACCGCCGGCAGCGCGTAGTCGCAATGCTGCGCATCGCAGCCGGTCGGCGCGATCGGCTCGCTCCATTGCAGCGCAGGCTGCGGCCAGTCGATCGTCGCCGTCGTCACCTCGGCGCCGGTCAGCTCCGGCACCGGGCCGTTGCCGAGGCTGCGCAGCCGCAGGTAGGCCGCGCGCACGCCGCCCAGTTCCAGCACCGTGCTGTCCAGCCGCTGCCCCTGCTGCTGCAGCGACACCAGCTGCACCTCGCGGCGCACGGCGCGCCACTGCGTCAGGTCGTCGCTCGCCTCCACCGCGACCGGCCAGACGCCGTTCGCGCTGTCGGGCAACGCGAGCGCCACCTCCATCACCGCGCCTTTCACGCCGCGCAGGTCCAGCACCCAGCCGCGCGGCGTGTCGTCGGGCGCGTCCTTTTTCAGCGGCTTCGGTGCCGGCAGCTTGAAGACCGGCACGCTGCCGGTGGCYATGCTCTGCTGCGCCGGTGCCGCATCGGCCCACGCATACGGCAGCGGCTCGCCGAGCGCATTGCGCAGTTGCAGCCCGCGCAGGTCGGCGGTGCCGGCCTGCACCTGCCACGCGAGCGGCAGTTCGAGCGTGTAGTACGGGCCGACGCCCTCCAGCTTCAGCAGCATCGAGGGCGGCACGGCCGCCGCCGTGGCCGACAACGCGACCAGCGTCGCAACGATCCAACCCGCCTTCATGCCGCGACCTCGCTTTCGACCGCCGCCGCGCGCCGCGGTGGCACCGGCGCGAAATACCCCACCACCAGCAACAGCACGCCGACCACGATGAACGACACGATGCGGTACAGCCCGCCCTGGTCGGCCAGCTCGACGAAGAACAGCTTCAGCACCACGACACCCAGCAGCCCGGCGCCGGCGATCCACACCGTGCGCATCACGCGGCGGTGGCCGAGCAGCATCAGCCCCACGCCGACCAGCGACCATGCGACCGACAGCATCGCCTGCGTCAGCGTCGACTCGAACAGCGAGGCCTCGTCCCACGGCACGCCGGCCGCGTGGTGGGCCAGCCGCAGCACCAGGCCGGTGTAGACCGCGAAGGCACTCAGGCCCAGCACGCCGCGGATCGCCGCCGGCGGCACCTGGTCACGCACGGTCTGCGGCAACGCGCGCAGCCACAGCGCCAGCACCAGCAGCGCAAGGCACTGGCCGATCTCCAGCGGATTGAGCAGCGGCAGGTAGGGCAGCGGTGCGGCCGTGCCGTCGTGCGCATTGGCGGCCCACACCCACAGCAGCAGGCCGAGCGCGAGCGGCGCGGCACCGGCCACCAGGTAGGCGTCGCGGAAATCCGCCACCGGCCAGCGGCGCAGCACCGCCGGCCGCGTCAGCGCGAACACCGCCGCGGCGATCACCGGCACCCAGCCGAGCACCCGCCAGGCCGAGCCGGGCTCGCTGGCATCGGCCAGGTGCAGCGCCAGCTCGGTCGACGCCAGCCCGACGAACAACCACAGCCCGATCACATGCATCGCCTGCAACGGCACACCACCGAACCAGGTGGCCTGCCGGCGCAGCAACAGCA
>NZ_JBFULV010000155.1:0-11657 GCF_054049715.1 Rhizobacter sp. P5_C2
GGGCGCGGGGCGCGGCGGCGCGCTTGGCGACCGGCGGCGACGGCGGGATCGGACCGGCGGCCGACAGGCGCTCGATCTGTTGAACGCTTTCCGGCGCCATGGCCAGCACCTCGACGCCTTCGGCGCAGGGCTTGGTCGAGAGCACGACGGCGTCTTCGCCGAAAGCCTGGCGGACCAGGGTCAGGGCGTCGCGCGAAGTGCGGGCGGTGAAGCGTTTGACGTTCATCGGGAGCTCCAGGAGATCGAGCAGGAACCAGTGGCAAGCAATGGCATCCAGTGTGTGAGCGCGCAGCCGTTCATGGTCTGGCGATGAGCCACCGTAAATCCCTTCATTTGGGATGTTTCGTGCCGAGGGGGCACGGCGGTGGACAGGAAGGCAGAGGTCATGGACGGACGCGGTGGATGCGTGCCGTCATTGTTCCGGGGCGGGACCGGAACTTGAGGAGGATGAGAGGGGGGAAAGACCCCTTGTTCTGCTGCGCTATCGCGACAGCAGCGTCGCGTGGTGGGTCTGAAGGCCCTCAGGTCACGCTCGGATCGACGTCTTGTCCCGAGGGCAGGGGACGAAGGCCGAGGCCCGGATCTGCGACTGCTTCGCGCTTCGCAACATCCGACCACACTCCCTTCAGGTCAACCCTCGGCCCCGCGGCAACGGAGGACCAGAAGGCACTGCCCACGCTCAGCTGGAGCGCCAGTTCGGGAGGCGACACGACCACGACGTTGATGCTCTTGTGGTGCCGGCGGCCGACCGGCTTGAAGGCGGCCTGGGCGGACACCGCGCTCAACTCGCCGACGACCAGCACGTCCACGTCGCTGAGGGCGTCTGCCGTTCCTGCTGCCTGCGACCCGAAGACCGCAATGTAGGTGGCCGCCAGCGTTTGCGCCCTGGTACGAAGATCCTCCATCAGCGAGCCCGCGCGGGCGAACAGGGAGCGAAGCGGCTCGGCCAGCGGCGAATCCAGGTTGATCGCGTAACGCGTCGATGGACTGTCCGGCAGCGCACGCACCACCCCGCCGTCGACCAGCACGCGCAGCAGCTTGCTGGTGTTGCCCGAATCCGTGCCGGCCGCCTGGGCCAGGCCGCGCAAGTGATAGGTCTGGTCGGGGTTCGACAGCAGCACTTCGAGGATGCGTGCCTTGGTCTTGCCGCCGAACAGGGCCGTCAGGATGTCGCTCATTTGCTGTCAACTTTACAGCAATTGCTGTCGAATCAACAGCACCGGCGATGCCCGTCAGTTCGCCCCGATGATCGACCCGATCCGGATCGAATGCGTCTCCGGGATCTCGCTGTGCCCCAGCACCCGCAGCCGCGGCGCGGCGCGCTTCAAGAGCCGCGCCATCGGCGCGCGGATCATGTCCGGCACCAGCAGGCAGGCCGGGTGGCCCAGGTCTTCCTGGCGCTTGGCCGACGCGGCGGCGCTGCGCGTCAGCGTGTCGGCCACGCCCGGGTCGAGCACCGCGCCGTGTGGCGAGTTCAGCGCCTGGGTCACCAGGCGCTCCAGCTCCGGCTCCAGCGCGATCACCTCGAGTTCCTTCACCGGGCCGTAGATCTGCTGCACGATGGCCGGCGCCAGGCTGATGCGGATGCGCCGCGCCAGCTCGCCCGGCTCGCTCGCCACCGCGGCATGCTCGGCCAGGCTCTCGACGATCGAGCGCATGTCGCGGATGTGCACGCCCTCTTCCAGCAGCAGCTGCAGCACCTTCTGCAGGCTCGCGATGCCGACCATCTTCGGGATCACGTCTTCCATCAGCTTCGGCGCGAGCTTGGTCACGTGCTCGACCAGTTGCTGCGTCTCGACGCGGCCGAGCAGCTTGGCCGCATGCAGCTGCATCAGGTGCGACAGGTGGGTCGCGACGACTGTGGAGCAGTCCACCACCGTGAAGCCGTTCATCTGCGCCGATTCGCGCTGGCGCTCCTCGATCCACACGGCCGGCAGGCCGAAGGCCGGGTCGGTGGTGCGGGTGCCGATCAGCTGGGTGGTCGCGCCGCCCGGGTTGATCGCGAGCAGCATGCCCGGGAAGGCCTCGCCCTCGCCGACCACCGCGCCGCGCAGCGTCAGCCGGTACATGCTGGGCTTCAGTTCCAGGTTGTCGCGGATGTGCACCGGCGGCGGCAGGAAGCCGACATCCTGCGCGAACTTGCGCCGCACGCCCTTGATGCGCTGCAGCAGGTCGCCTTCGCGGTTCTTGTCGACCAGCGTGATCAGCCGGTAGCCCACTTCCAGGCCCAGCGTGTCGACCGGCTGCAGGTCATCCCAGCTGGCTTCGGCGTTCGGCTCGGCCACCGGCGCGGCCGGCGGCGGGGTGTTCCTGACGCGCTTGTTGCGCTCGTTCATCCACCACGCGGCATAGCCCATGGCGCCCGAGATCAGCAGGAACACCAGGTGCGGCATGCCGGGGATGATGCCCAGCAGGCCGATCACGCCGGCGGTGATGGCCAGCACGCGCGGCGAGTTGAAGACCTGGCTCGCGACCTGCGTGCCGACGTCTTCTTCCTTGCCGACGCGCGACACCACCATCGCCGCGGCCACCGAGATCAGCAGCGCCGGCACCTGGGCCACCAGCGCATCGCCGATGGCCAGCAGGATGTAGCTGTCGGCCGCCTGCGAGGCCGACAGGTCGTGCTGGGCCACGCCGATGATGAAGCCGCCGATGATGTTGATGAACAGGATCAGCAAACCGGCCATCGCATCGCCGCGCACGAACTTGCTGGCACCGTCCATCGAGCCGAAGAACTCCGCCTCGTTGCCCACTTCGAGGCGGCGGCGCTTGGCCTCCTTCTCGTCGATCAGGCCGGCGTTCAGGTCGGCGTCGATCGCCATCTGCTTGCCGGGCATCGCGTCCAGCGTGAAGCGCGCGCCGACCTCGGCGATGCGCTCGGCACCCTTGGTCACCACGACGAAGTTGATCACCACCAGGATCGCGAACACGATCAGGCCGACCGCGAAGTTGCCGCCGATCAGGAAGTGGCCGAAGGATTCGATCACCTTGCCGGCCGCGCCGGGGCCGGTGTGGCCCTGCAGCAGCACGACGCGGGTGGACGCGATGTTCAGCGACAGCCGCAGCAGCGTCGTCAGCAGGATCACCGTCGGGAAGGCCGAGAAATCGAGCGGCCGCACCATGTAGGCCGCGACCATCATCACCATCAGCGCCATCGCGATGTTGAAGGTGAACAGCAGGTCGAGCGCGAAGGCCGGCAGCGGCAACACCATCATGGACAGCACCATGATGATGAAGACCGGCGCCATCAGCGCCTTGATCGCCTTGGCATGCGGGCCGAGCCAGCCCTGGATTTGTCGGATCAGCGGGTTCATTCAGTGTCCTCGGTGGCCTTCAGGCCGTGCTTGCCGCTCTTCGGGTTGTGCGGATCGAGTTCGTCCGGCACGTTCAGTTCGGGCAGCGCGCCCGGCAGCGCAACGCGGCCGCCCAGTGCAGCGCGCAGCTGGTACACGTAGGCGAGCACCTGGGCCACCGCGGCGAACAGCGCGGCCGGGATCTCGCGGTCGACCTCGGCGTGGGCGTACAGCGCACGCGCCAGCACCGGCGCCTGGAGCACCGGCACCTTCGATTCCTTCGCGGTGTCGCGGATGCGCATGGCCATCAGGTCGGCGCCCTTGGCGACAACCCGGGGGGCGCCCATCTTGCCTTCGTCGTACTTCAGCGCGACGGCGTAGTGGGTCGGGTTCATCACGACCAGGTCGGCGGTGGGCACCGCGGCCAACATGCGGCGATTGGCCATCTCGCGCATGCGGGCGCGGATCTTGGCCTTGATCTCCATGTTGCCTTCGACTTCCTTGTGCTCCTGCTTGACCTCCTGGTGGCTCATCTTCAGGCGCATCGCGTGCAGCTGGCGCTGCAGCGGCACATCGACCGCGGCGAAGGCGGCCAGCGCCAGCAGCACCAGCAGCATGCCGCCGACGATGGTGCTGCCCACGTGCGACAGCGCCTGCGGCAGCGGCATCGACAGCGCACCGGCGAACATCTCGACGTGCGAACGCAGGTACATCGCGCCGATGGTGCCGAGGATCAGCGCCAGCACGGCGCCCTTGATCGCCTCGACCAGTTGCTGTTTCGAGAACAGCTTGCCCATGCCGGTGATCGGGTTGAACTTGTCGAACTTGGGCGACAGCGGCTTCAGCGTCCAGACCCAGCCGCCCGCGGCGACCGCGACGGCCACGCCGACGAGCATCATCAGCAGGCCCATCGGCAGCACGACCCACAGCAGCTTGTGCGTGAGTTCGGAAAGGCGCTCGCCCATGGCCTCGGGGTTCTTGGCCATCACGGCGTTGAACTGCAGGCCGGACGCGAGCAGTTGCTGCAGCCAGCGCGCCAGCATCGGCGCCACCGCCACCAGCGCCGCGCCGCCGACCGCGATCGCCGCGAAGTGCGACAGATCGCGCGAACGAGCGACCTGGCCCTCGGTTCGGGCCTTGTCGAGTCGTCGCTGCGTGGCGGGTAGGTTGCGGTCTTGGTCGGACATGGCGGGAGCGGTGATGCGCTCCCGCGATTGTTCCGGGGTGGGGGCGGAACTTGAGGCGGATCAGAGGGGGGAAAGCGGTCCTATTGCGTGCCGCTCGGTGCTCAGGGCGTCAACGGCCTGACATTTCAGGGACGTGGCCTGCATCTTTGATGGACCGGCTCCCTGAGAGGTGAACCCACCAGGGAACGTCGGCGCCGTTGAGGTCACTTATGAGAGTCACAAGCACTGGCAGCCGTCAATCGAGCCTGCTCCAACGCAAAAGGAATTTCAGTGGATCGCAATATCAGAAACGGGTGTCGATTTATTTCCAGCAGTGCACAAAATGCATGCACCAGTGCCGGCCGTAAGCTGCGTCGAGCAGGCACGAAGCTCTCCGGACTATTTCGCGACATCAGGGAAAAGGCCCGTCGACAGCGCCCGTTGGAACGCGACAATCCGCTGTCAGAAAGCGCACGGCACCTTTCGATTCCTGACGATTCCTCGAGCACTGAATCAGCCACTTCCGAAAACGACCTCGACTTCCCTGTAAGCCCCGACAAGACCATGGTGGCCTTATTGCTGCGCCAAAAGGGTTTACCGAAGGAAATTGCTCATGAGATCGTCCGCCAAACCCCCAATCTCAGGCGAGATTTTCCAGAGGAAGTCAAGCAGTGCAGTGCCGTGCTTACTAGAACGCTCGACAACACCTGCCAGACAATCACGAAGCACGGAGACGGCACAATCACGTCTCTTCCGTCCGTCTCCGAGCTGCGTAAAGCCATCAAGTCCGCAAACAACGGTTTCGACAAGCATGTAGCTTCTTCAAAATACCCTGACACGACGAGATCGCACTTGGCGATCCTCCAGTCCCACGTGATTTACATGGAAACAGCACTGCTCAAGGGTGATCCCGAAGCCTGCAGAACTGAAATGATGAGGCTGTATCAGAAAGCCGCCGTCATTGATCAAGGAGCCGCTTCTCCTCTTGATCTCAACTATCTTTCTTACCCTCAATTGCATACCAACTTGGTCAACGCACTTCCCAAGGATGAGAATGGAAACATCCTTCGACGGGAAATTATTTCCAATCAATAAAGTCTCGATTGAGACGGGGCCGACCGAAGATGAAGCGGATTCGGCCCGCTTCACTGAAACCTGCTCAGCATCTGCTCCAGCGCCATCGTGAACGGCGCCGGCATCATCGGCAGCACGCCCACCAAGCCGACGCCAAGCGTGATCGGAAACCTGCCTTCGCGTACAGACGGATCCATCGAGGACAAGAGGGGGAAAGAAGGCCTGTTTCGTCCCGGTTTGTAGCCAACCGTCCTCGGTCAGGGGCCAGCGTCAGCGAACAGACGAACCCATCGAGGAACCAGACATCGGCTCGGCTCCACTCACGGTGGTCTTCAACGTTGGCAGTTTCACAACCAGTGCGACTGCCTGTGCAATACAAGGAAGTTCCATGACAGATCGCATCAGCCCCAGAAATATCGGCCGACCAATTCTCCAAGGCATCAAGCGTGTCGGAACCGGTGCCAAGCGCAGCGCGAGACGAGCGGGCACAAAGCTGTCTGGTTTATTTCGTCAAGTCCGAAATGGTGCGCAGAGATACACCATGACCGTCGATCCCACAAACTCCGAAAGCTCGGGAAGCTCGGAAACAGATTCCCGGGCTGAAGAGATTTTCAATGAACAGAAGTTCATTCAAGACTTAAATCAACTCCCATACGAGATCCGGAACCATATCGTCGGATTTGCCATGCCGGCCGCATTCAAAACAGAATCAAATATACAAAAAAACAATCAAGCCGGCATTGAACGACTTCATGAGTTTATCCAGACCCAAGGCAAATTTATCTCCTCGAGGGTATTAAATTGCGGCAAAGGGGGCATGTTAAGAACTCACGCGACACAACTCACGACGTTCCTTTCAGATTGCAATGCCCATATTTCTGAGTTACAAGACGGAGATCCCCGCCTCGAAGTACTCAAAAAGTACGGCAGTGCAATGAATAGCGCCCTCGCCGACAACGACGGCTTCAGCCTGCAGGACTTGGTCAATTTCATGACAGGCCTTCAAGCTCTCCATTCCTATCTGCAGATGACCTTGAATTCCTCGGACGTCAGTCACATTGAATGGCAGCTTCCACGATATTGGCCTCAACCCACCGTCTCAACAACGGATTGAGCTGAGCAGGCCCCTTCTGAGCGCGGACTACACCTCGTTGCCGGGTCAGGACGGCAACGGGTGCTCCGCGCAGCCTGGCCTACTGAAACCTGCTCAGCATCTGCTCCAGCGCCATCGTGAACGGCGCCTGCATCATCGGCAGCGTCAGCAGCACGCCCACCAGGCCAACGCCGAGCGTGATCGGGAAACCGACCGCGAAGATGTTCATCTGCTGGGCGATGCGCGAGATCACGCCCATCACCAGGTTCACGAACAGCAGCATCGTGACCATCGGCAGCGCGATCCACAGCCCCAGCTTGAACACCTCGGTGCCCCACAGCTGCGGCTGCAGCACCCGCAGGAAGCTGAACGGCTCGGCGCTGACCGGGAAGGCCTGGAAGCTCTGCACCATCGCCGCGATCATCAGCAGGTGGCCGTTGATGATGATGAACAGCCAGCCAACGATGATGCCGAAGAAGCGGCCCACCGCATTGCCCTCGGCACCGCTCATCGGGTCGAAGAAGCCGGCGAAGTTCAGGCCCATCTGCAGCCCGACCAGCTCGCCGGCGAACTCGATCGCGGCGAACACGATGCGCGCCGAGAAGCCGAGCGTGATGCCGATCAGCACCTGCTGCAGCACCACCGCGTAGAGCATCGGCGAGTCGAGCGGGATCACCGGCATCGCCGGCAGCGAGGCCTGCGCGCTGATCGTGATCAGGAAGGCCAGGCCGACGCGCACCCGCACCGGCACGTTCTTCTGCGACAGCAGCGGCGCGCTGCTGAACAGCGCCAGCACGCGGATGAACGGCCACAGCAGTGGCGTCAGCCAGGCGGCGAGTTGGGCGTCGGTGAAGGTGAGCATGGTTGCTCAGCGCGAACGGCTGGTTGCGTCAGCCCACCACTGTCGGGATCGAGGTCAGCGTGCGCTGCACGTACTCGACCAGCGTCGTCAGCATCCACGGCCCGGCGAACATCAGCACCGCGACCGCCGCGACGATCTTCGGCACGAACGACAGCGTCTGCTCGTGGATCTGCGTCGCCGCCTGGAAGATGCTGACCAGCAGGCCCACGCCCAGCACCACCAGCAGCACCGGGGCCGAGACCATCAGCAGCAGGTAGAGCCCTTGCTGGCCCAGCGTGAAGACTTGTTGCGAATCCATGGTCGTCGTCTCTTCAGGTCGAGAAGCTGGCGGCCAGCGACCCCAGCAGCAAATTCCAGCCATCGGCCAGCACGAACAGCATCAGCTTGAACGGCAGCGCCACCAGCACCGGGCTCAGCATCATCATCCCCAGGCTCATCAACACACTCGCGACGATCATGTCGATCACCAGGAACGGGATGAAGATCAGGAAGCCGATCTGGAACGCGCTCTTCAGCTCGCTGGTCACGAAGGCCGGCACCAGCACCTTGAACGGCACGTCGGCGGCCTTCACCGCGGCATCCACCTTCGCGAGCTTCGAGAACAGCATCAGGTCGGCCTGGCGCGTCTGCTTCAGCATGAAGGCGCGCATCGGCACCTCGCCGCGCTTCAGCGCTTCGTCGAACGCGATCTTGTTCTCCGAATATGGCTGGTACGCATCGGCGTAGACCTTGTCCAGCGTCGGGCTCATCACGAAGAAGGTCAGGAACAGGCTCAGCCCGACGATCACCTGGTTCGGCGGTGCCGATTGCGTGCCCATCGCCTGGCGCAGCAGGCTCAGCACGATCACGATGCGGGTGAAGCCCGTCATCATCAGCAGCACGGCCGGCAGGAACGACAGCGCGGTGAAGAACAGCAGCGTCTGGATCGGCACCGAGTAGCTGGTGCCACCTGCCCCCTGCCCCACCAGCAGCGGCAGCGCGCCGTTGCCGACCGGCGCAGCCTGGGCTAAAGCCACTGCAGGAACGGCCGACAACACCGTCAAGGCAGCGATCGTGCCGATGCGGCGCACGCGGGCCGAAGAAAAAAGTTGCTCAGCGTTCACCGGTCGATCCTTGGTCACGACGGAAACGCGACAAGATTTGTGCAAAGGCGGGATGCACCGCCGGCATCTGCGGCGGCGCCGCTTCACTTTGCGGCGCCATGTTGTGCAGCACCGTGATGTTCTGCGGCGTGACGCCCAGCACCAGCCAGCGGCGCTCGTCGCCCTGCCCCACCTCGATGGTGACCAGGCGCTGGCTCGACGACAGCGGCAGCGCGGCCACGCTGCGCATCACGCCCAGCCCGCCGGCACCGCCCATCGGCGTGCGCTTGAGCAGCCACAGGGCCACCGGGATCATCGCGATGATCGCGACGAACCACATGAACGACGTGATCGCAGGTGACATCGCTCAGGCACCCTTGCTCAGGCGGCGCATGCGCTCGCTGGGGGTCACGATGTCGGTCAGCCGGATGCCGAACTTGTCGTTCACCACCACCACCTCGCCCTGCGCGATCAGGTAGCCGTTGACCAGCACGTCCATCGGCTCGCCGGCCAGCGCGTCGAGCTCGACCACCGAGCCCTGCGCCAGCTGCAGGATGTGCTTGATCGGAATCCGCGTGCGGCCCAGTTCCACGGTGAGCTGCACCGGGATGTCCAGGATCATGTTGATGTCGTTCGGCGCCGACGGCCCCGCACCCGACGCGAAGTTCGTGAACGCCACCGGCGACACCTGCTCGGCCGCGTTCTGCACCTCGGAGGCGGTCTCGGGCTTGGTTTCGGCGAGTGCGGCGGCCCACTCGGCGGCCATCGCGTCCTCTTCGGACGGCGCTGCGTTGTCAGCTGACATTGTTTTCTCCCAACCAGCTCATGGACGAGGCGGTCAACAGTTGATCGATCTTCAAGGCGTACTTGCCGTTGGAGGTTCCGTAGTGGCAGTCGAACACCGGCACGCCCGACACCTTGGCCTGGATGCCGGCCTGCAGGTCGAGCTCGATGAAATCACCGGGCTTGAACGACAGCAGCTGCTCCACGGTGGCCGGCGCCTGCGCGAGCTCGGCCACCAGCTCGACCTCGGCCGACTGGATCTGCTGCTTCAGCAGGTTGACCCAGCGCTTGTCCGGCTCGTTGCTGTCGCCCTGGATGGTCGAATACAGCACGTCGCGGATCGGCTCCAGCGTCGAATACGGGATGCAGAAATGGATGGTGCCGGTGGTGTCGCCGATCTCCAGCGTGAAGCTGGTGGCGACGACGATCTCGCTCGGCGTCGCGATGTTGGCGAACTGCGGCTGCATCTCCGAGCGCTGGTATTCCAGCTCGAGCGGGTAGATGCCGTGCCAGGCCTTCTTGTATTCCTCGGTCACCACGTCGACCAGGCGCGTGATGATGCGCTGCTCGGTCGGCGAGAAATCGCGGCCCTCGATGCGGGTGTGGAACTTGCCCGCGCCGCCGAACAGCGAATCGATCACCGCGAACACCAGCGTCGGGTCGCACACCACCAGGCCGCTGCCGCGCAGCGGGCGCACCGAGACGATGTTGAAGTTGGTCGGCACCACGATCTCGCGCAGGAAGGCGCTGTACTTCTGCACCTTGATGCCGCCGATCGAGATTTCCGGGCTCTTGCGGATGAAGTTGAACAGCCCGATGCGGATGTTGCGCGCGAAGCGCTCGTTGATGATCTCCATCGTGGGCATGCGCCCACGAACGATCCGCTCCTGGCTGGCAATGTCGTAATTGCGGATGCTGCCGTGCTGGACCTCTTCCTCTTCCAGCTTCTGGCTCTCTCCGGTGATGCCCTGCAACAGCGCATCGACTTCGTCTTGCGAAAGGATCTGCTGGTTCATGGCGTGGGCCCGGTCGTGACGACGAAGACCTGCATCACTGGATGATGAAGGTGGAGTAGTGCACGTGCGTGACCGGGTTGTGCACCGCAGGCTTGCGCTTTTTCTTGCTCTTCTTCGACTTCGGGGAGTCGTCGCTGTCGGCGTCGTCGGCATCGGCCTCGATGCCCAGCGGCAGCACGGCTTCGCGCATCACTTCGCGGGCGAGCTGGATCTTGCCCTCGCCTTCGAGCAGTTGCTGCGAGGTCTTGTGCGACATCACCATCAGGATGCCGCTGCGGATGGCCGGCATGTAGACCTTCAGCTGTTCGGCGAACTTCGGGTCGTCGACTTCCAGCGTGACGCCGATCTGCGCGAAGCGCTCGGCATCCTTGTCGGCCAGGTTGACGACGAACACGTCCAGCGGCACGAAGGTCGGAACGGTCTTGTGCTCGTCCTTGGCGTGCTTCTCGGGCGCGGCGGCGCCGGCGTCCTCGCCGTCTTCTTCCTCGGCGGCTGCGGCGGCCGCGGCGGCCTTCTTCTTCATGACCACGACGGCGCCGCCACCGGCCAGCGCCAGCGCGAGCACGGCGGCCACGATGACGATCAGCTTCTTCTTGCCCTTCGGGGCTGCACCGGCAGGGGCGTCAGCGACGGCAGTGGACATGGAATTTCCCTCGATGGCCCCCCGGCCGGCAGCGCCACGACGGCGCCGCACTCGCGGGTTGCAATGGGGAAATTATGGAAAACGGGCGGAAATCCTAAAGCGCGAAAAGCGGGGGAAAACCACGCCGTTCGGCCGCCCAGCCCCGAGCGTCAGGCGTAGAGGTCGAGCCCACCGGCCGACACGCGGGCGGTGCTGCGGCGCGGGGTGGCCGCTTCCGCCGCTTCGACGCCGCCGATGCTGCTGCGGGAGCGCGAACCGCCCTCGCCGCGGCCCTGGCCGCCCTCCGACGAGCCCTGGCGCGCCTGCTGCGAGACGCCGCCGCCGGTCAGCGTGAAACCGGCGTCGCGCAGCGCGGACGCCAGCTCGGGCAGCCCGTTCTCGATGAGCTGGCGGGTGCTCGCCATGTCGGCACCGAAATCGACCTGCGCCTGCGTGCCGTCGATCGCGATCTGCACCGAGATCGGCCCCATCTCGGCCGGGTTCAGGTGCAGTTCGGCCTGCTGCACGCCGTCGGCAGCCAGCATGCTGACCTGCACACCCAGCGATTGCGTGAAATCCGGCGCATCCACCGGTGTCGGCAGGTTGACGACGGTCGGGGCCTCGGCCGGCGCGCTCGGCGCGGTCGCGGCCAGCCCGGCCGCCAGC
>NZ_JBFULV010000156.1:0-11314 GCF_054049715.1 Rhizobacter sp. P5_C2
GTGCAGCGCCGCCAGGCTGCGCGCGATCGCGAGGCCCAGGCCGAGCCCGCCGTGCGGCCGGTTCAGCGCCTGCCGCTTGCCCTGCACGAAAGGCTCGAACACCACCATCAACTCGTCGGACGACATGCCGATGCCTTCGTCCTCGACCACCAGCACCGCATCGTCGCCATCGCGCCGCGCCTGCAAGGACACATGCCCGCCAACCTCGGTGAACTTGCTCGCGTTGGTCAGCAGGTTCGCGACGATCTGCCCGAGGCGCACCGCATCGCCGTGCAGCGGCAGCGGCTCCTCGACCCGCACCTCCAGCCGCTGGCGCTTCTGCTCGAACAGCGGGCTCACCGTCTCGACCGCCTGGCCGACCACCGCGCCCAGGTCGAGCGGCGCGCGCTGCAGCTCGACGCGCCCGCGCGTGATGCGGGCGACGTCCAGCAGGTCGTCGACCAGCCGCACCATGTGCCGCACCTGGCGCTCGATGATGCCGCGCTCCTTGACCGCCGCATCCTTCCAGTTCATGCGCATCAGGTGCAGCGCCGTGAGCATCGGCGCAAGCGGGTTGCGCAGCTCGTGGCCCAGCATCGCGAGGAACTCGTCCTTCGCGCGGCTCGCGTCCTCGGCCTGCTGGCGCGCGCTCAACTGCTCGGTCACCTCGTAGGCGACGACGGCGATCTTGACCGGCTGGGTGCCGTCCGGCTCGGTCAGCGGCTGGTAGACGAAATCGAAGTAGCGCGGCTCGGGCATCCGCACCTCGAAGGCCTTCGCAAAGTACGGCTCGCCGCTGCGCATCACGCTGTCGAGCAGCTCCTTCACGTTCAGGTCGCGCAGCTCGGGCATCGCCGTCAGCAGCGGCAGCCCCAGCAGCGGACGGTCGCCCACCAGGCGCCGCTGCTCGTCGTTCGCATAGCTGAACACGTGCTGCGGACCGTCGAGCAGCGCGACCGCCACCGGCGCGTTGTCGAACACCTCGACCAGCCGGCGGTTCGCGGCATCGCGGATCGCATGCATCTGCTCGCGCACCAGCAGCACCTCGACGCGCGCCGCCAGTTCGCGCGCCGAGAACGGCTTCACGATGTAGTCGTCGGCGCCCTTGGCGAGCCCCTCCAGCCGCGCCTCTTCGCCGGCATGCGCCGACAGCAGGATCACCGGCAGCGTGCGCAACGCGTCATGCGAGCGGATGCGCTTGAGCAGGCCGAAGCCGTCGAGCTCCGGCATCATGATGTCGGTCACGACCACGTCGGGCCGGTGCCGGGCGATCGCGGCCAGCGCCTGCAGGCCGTCGGCCGCGCCCTCGACGTTCCAGCGCGCGCCCAGCACGCCGGCGATGTAGCTGCGCATGTCGGCGTTGTCGTCGACCACCAGCACGGTCGCGCGCGACGCGTCACCCGGCCGTTGCGGGCGCGGTGGCACGGCCGGCGCTTGACCGGCGCGCAGCGCGTCCTCGGCGAACGCATCCAGCGCCATCGCCCTGCCTGTCGCGCCAGATGCTGTTGCGGCTGCCGGCGCGATCCCCACGCGGTGCGCCGGCAGGTGCGCCACGCCCAGCGGCACGCGCACCACGAAGCAACTGCCGCTGCCCGGCGCGCTGGTCACGGTGACGCTGCCGCCGTGCAGGCGCACCAGCTCCTTGACCAGCGCCAGTCCGATGCCGGTGCCTTCGTGCGAACGCGAACGCGCCCCGTCCACGCGGTGGAAGCGGTCGAACACATGGGCGAGCGCCTCGTCGTCCATGCCGATGCCGGTGTCGCGCACCTCCAGCACGGCCTGGCCCGCCTCGGTGCGCAGCGAGACCGCGATCTCGCCGTCGAACGTGAACTTGAACGCGTTCGACAGCAGGTTCAGGACCACCTTCTCCCACATGTCGACGTCGACGAACACCTCGTTCGACAGCGTCTCGCAGGCCACGACGAAGCGCAACCCGGCATGCTCGATCGCCGAGCGGAAGGCCGACGCGAAATCGCGCGTCAGCGCCGCCAGGTCGGTCGCCTGGTAGCTCGCCTCGACGCGCCCGGCCTCGATGCGCGAGAACTCCAGCAACGAGTTGACGAGCTTGCGCAGCCGCTCGCCGTTGCGGTGCGCGAGCTGCAGCGCCTCGACCAGGTCGACCGGCAGGTCCGGGCGCAACAGCGCGTCCTGCAGCGGCCCGAGCATCAGCGTGAGCGGCGTGCGCAGTTCGTGGCTCACGTTGCTGAAGAACAGGTTCTTCGCGCGGTCGAGCTCGGCCAGCGCCTCGGCCTTCTGGCGCTCTTCCAGCCGTGCACGCACCTCGCCGAGCCGCGACGCGACCTGCGACGCGACCAGCGACAGGAAGCTGCGATAGGCGTCGTCGAGCCGCCGGCGCGGGCTGATGCCCACCACCAGCGCGCCGACGTTCGGGGCCTGCCCGGCCACCACCAGCGGCAGCACGACCGCCTGCTGCACCGGCTCGGTCCACGCCCCGCGGATCTCGCCGACCTGCGCCGCGATGCCGTCGGCCAGCTGCGGCAGCCCGCTGCGCTCGGCCTCGCGCACTTCCTGTGCCAGCGGCCCCGGCGACGCCGCATCGCGCACCAGCCGGCGCGGCAGCGCATCGGGTGGCACGTTCGCCGTCTGCGTGATGCGGGCGAGCGCCGCGTCGCGGCCGTCCGGCGCATCGGGGCCGTCGGGCAGGCGATCGGGCAGATACAGCGCGGCGAACGGCAGGTCTTGCGGGCTGTTGCCGAGCGTCGAGACGAGCTGCGCCGCGGCGGCCGCAAGCGACGGCAGCTCGCGGATCGGCAGCGCCGCCAGCTCGCGCAGCAGGCGCAGCCGGCGCTCGCCGATCGCACGCTCGGTGTCTTCGACCACCACGCACAGCATGCCGGCCACGCCGTCGGCATCGTCGTAGACCGGGCTGTACGAGAAGGTGTGGAAGGTTTCCTCGAGGTAGCCGCTGCGTTCCAGGAACAGCTGCAGGCCTTCATCCCAGGTGGCGGTGCCGGTGCTCAACACCTGGCCGATGCGCGGGCCGATGTCGTGCCAGATCTCGGCCCAGACCACGTCGGCGCGCGCGCCCAGCACCCACTCGCGCTTCAGGCCGACGGTGGGCAGGTAGGCGTCGTTGCAGAAGAAGGTGGCCTCGCTGCCCCAGGCCATCCACATCGCGAAGCGCGAGTCCAGCATCACCCGCACGATGGTCTTCAGGCTCTGCGGCCAGCCGCTCGGTTCGCCGAGCGGCGTGCGGCCCCAATCGAAGGCGCGCATGCGCTCGCCCATCTCCCCGCCTCTGTCCAGGAATCCCAACGACGTGTCGACCATCACCAAATGCTAGCCGCGAAAGCAACGGCTGGTGACGCGCGTTACCGCCAGATCGCAGCGTGCGCCACCCGCGGCCGGCGGCGGCTCGGTTAACCTCGATGACTTTGCAACCTCCGACATTCCCATGCGCCTCGTACCGATCGCCTGCCTGCTGTGGTTTTCCTGCGCTGCCATGGCGCAATCCAAGGACGAGGTCGTCGAAGGCGGGCTGCAATCCGGCCAGCGCTACCAGCTGGCGCAGCACTGCGGCGCGAGCGACGCCGCGCTCGATGCCTTCAAGGATCGCTTCGAGGCCGAAGCGCGCAGCCGCCAGGACCTGCTGGCCAAGCTGGACATCAACATCCTGAAGCTCTTCATGCAGGGCCGCCTGAATGGCGACCTGGCGTTCGAGGAGCTGAAGACCAAGCCGCAGGCCGACCGCGATGCCGCCTGCCAGCAAGCGCTGAAGTCGATCAACCCGACAGGCTGACCCCGGCCTGCTGCCAGGCGGCGTGCAGCGCCGCGGCCACCGGCGCGCTGGCCGCGGTCATCGGGGCGCGCAGGGCCGGGCCGATGCGGCCCAGCGCCGCCAGCTGCGCCTTCAGCGGACCCGGGTTCGGCTCGGCGAACAGCGCGGCGACCATCGGCGCCAGCGCATGGTGCAGCCGGCGGGCGCGCGGCAGGTCGCCTGCCTGCACCGCGTCGTACATCTCGACGAAGCCGCGCGGGTGCAGGTGCGCGCTGGCCGCGATGGCGCCCTGCCCGCCCTGGCACAGCGTCGTGAAGATGTTGTGGTCCTCGCCGGACAGCACCGCGAGCCGGCCGTCGGCGATCAGCGCCTGCGTCTTGCGGGGGTCGCCGCCGCAATCCTTCAGCCCGCGCACGCCGGGGATCGCGGCAATGCTGCGCAGCGTCGCCAGGCTCATCTCGGTGCCGGTGCGGTACGGAATGTCGTAGACGACGATCGCGCTCGGCGCGGCCGCCGCGACCTCGCGGTAGAACTCGACGATGCCCTGCTGCGTCGGCCGCACATACGAGGGCGGCGGCACCAGGAAGCCGGCGACCGTCTGCTCGCCGAAGCGCCGGCACGCGGCGGCCACCTCGCGCGGCGCGATGCCGCTCACGCCCATCAGCACTTTGCGCCCGCCCGCAGCCTGCAACACGGTGCGCAGCACGGCGGCCTGCTCGGCTTCATCGAGCGTCGCCGCTTCGCCGGTGGTGCCGCAGGCCACCAGGCCGTGAATGCCGTCGGCCACCAGGCCGGCGACCAGCGCGGCGAGCCGTTCATGGTCGACGCGCCCGTCGGCCGCGAACGGCGTGATGACGGGAACCCAGATGCCGGACAGGTGTTGCATGAATGCCTTCCTCACGATGGCGCCGGGGCGGAGAACACCCGGACAGGCTGGGCATTCTAGGCAAGCGCGACCTGTTGCATTCAAGATCGCCGGGCGCGACACCTGGCGCCGCGCGGTCAGCTGATCAGCGCTTCACTTGCAACGGCAACAAGCGCAAGCGCGCGCGCTTCGTGTCCATCGTCAGCAGCGCACCCATCGAGGCGACAGGTTCATGTCGACGAGAAGACGCATCCTGCGTCACACACCGGCCAACTCGACCTCGCGCTCGTCGGCGCGCCAGGCGGCATAGCGCAACGCCTGCAGGATGTCTTCCCGCTCAAGATAGGGGTAGTCGGCCAGGATGTCATCGACGCTACGGCCCGCGCCGACCTGCCCCACCACCATTCCCACGGTGACTCGCATGCCGCGGATGCAGGCCTTGCCGCCCATCATGTCAGGTCGCTGTGTGATGCGTTCCAGGGGTCCCATGTCAGCTCCTTGTCGCAACGCGAACGATGGTAGAGAGTATCTCCTCGCGGCAGCGGCGCGGCTAGCCGATCCGCACGTTCTCCACCAGGAAATCCAGCAGCGCCCGCACCCGCGACGGCAGGTGCCCGCCCTGGCCGACGAACACCGCGTGCACCTCTTCGACATCGCCGGGGTTGAAGTCTTCCAGCACCGCCACCAGCCGCCCGGCCGCGATGTCGTCGCGCACCTGGAACGCCGCCAGCCGCGCCAGCCCGAGGCCGGCCACCGCGAGCCGGCGCAGCGATTCGCCGTCGCTCACTTGCGCATTGCCGTTCAGCGCCACCGGCACGACCTGTCCGTCCTGCAGCAGCGGCCATCCCTCCAGCGCCCGCGCGTAGGTGAAGCCCAGGCGGTTGTGCGCGGCCAGGTCGGCCGGCGTGAGCGGCATGCCGCGCTGCTGCAGGTAGGCCGGCGAGCCGACGATCAGCTTGCGCGTCTCGCCCAGCTTGCGCGCGAGCAGCTGCGAACTCTTCAGCGGCCCGGCCCGCACCGCGACATCGGTGCGGCGCTCCAGCAGGTCGATCACCTCGTCGGTCAGCACGATGTCGAGCGTGACCTCGGGGTGCAGCGCCAGGAAGGCCGGCACCAGCGGCAACAGGAAATGCTCGCCGAACGGCACGTTGACGTTCACGCTCAGGCGCCCGCGCGGCGCATCGTTGGTGGCCGCACCGCGCTCCGCCTCGTCGAGGTCGGCCAGCACGCGCACCGCGCGCTCGTAGAACACGCAGCCTTCGGGCGTCAGCTGCACCTGCCGCGTCGAGCGGGCCAGCAGCCGCACCGCGAGCCGCGCCTCGAGCCGCCCGACCAGCTTGCTGACCGCCGATGGCGTCATCCGGAACGCCCGCGCCGCGGCCGAGAAGCCGCCCAGCTCGACCACTCGCACGAACACCTCCATCTCGCCCGAGCGGTTCACATCCAGTCGTGCCATGCCGGTCCTCGCTGATGAAATCGGTTCACAAGTGCTTTTCCGCCGGGCAGTCTAGTCCAAGGCACGGTTTGAACTCATCATTCCCGACTCAACGGCATCTGAATTCACAGTCATGAAGAACACCAAACTGGCGCTGTATGCGCTGACCGTCGGCGCTTTCGGCATCGGCGTCACCGAGTTCGTGATCATGGGCCTGCTGCTCGACGTGGGCACCGATCTCGGCGTGTCGGTGTCGGCCGCCGGGCTGCTGATCTCCGGCTACGCGCTGGGCGTCGTGGTCGGTGCGCCGCTGTTGACCGCGCTGACCCAGCACTGGCCGCGCAAGACGCTGCTGCTGGCGCTGATGGCGGTCTTCACGCTCGGCAACCTGAGCTGCGCGCTGGCACCGAGCTACGAGCTGCTGATGGCCGCGCGCGTGCTGACGGCACTGGCGCACGGCAGCTTCTTCGGCGTCGGCTCGGTCGTCGCGACCGGGCTCGTGCCGCCGCAGCAGCGCGCGTCGGCGATCGCGATCATGTTCACCGGCCTCACGGTGGCCAACATCCTCGGCGTGCCGTTCGGCACCTGGCTGGGCCAGCACTTCGGCTGGCGCGCGACCTTCTGGGCCGTCAGCGCGGTCGGGCTGCTCGCGATGGCGGCGCTGGCGCTGTTCGTGCCGACCCAGCCGGCGAACCGCGACGGCAGCTCGCTGCGCGCCGACCTCGACGCGCTGCTGCGCCGCCCGGTGCTGCTCGGCTTCGCGACCACGGTGCTCGGCTTCGCGGGGCTGTTCGCGCTGTTCACCTACATCGCGCCGCTGCTGACGCAGGTCAGCGGCTTCAGCGCCGCGGCGGTGTCGCCGATCCTGCTGGTGTTCGGCGGCGGGCTGGTGATCGGCAACCTGGCCGGCGGCAAGCTGGCCGACAAGCACCTCGCCGGCACGGTGCTGGGCTCGCTGGCGGTGCTGGCGATCGTGCTCGCGCTGACCGGCTGGGCGCTGCACAGCCAGGTGGCCGCGGTGCTGTTCGTCGGGCTGCTCGGGGCCGCGTCGTTCGCGACCGTCGCGCCGCTGCAGATGTGGGTGCTGGACAAGGCGCAAGGCGCCGGACAGAGCCTCGCGTCGAGCTTCAACATAGCAGCCTTCAATCTGGGCAACGCGCTCGGCGCGTGGCTCGGTGGCGCGGTGATCGCCAGTGGGCCCGGCCTCGCGTCGCTGGCCTGGGTGGCGGCGCTGCTGCCGCTGGCCGGCCTCGCGATCGCGGCGCTCGCGATGACGCTGGACCGCAGGCCGGCGCCGGTCGCTTCCGCCAGCGCCTGACCGAGGACACCCCATGACAGCACGCCGCACGCTGCGGCGCGGCCTCGCCGCGACCGTGTCCATCCTCGCCTGCCTGGCCGCAGTGCCTGCGCACGCCGGCACCTGGGTCCCCAGCTGGACCGCCAGCCCCGAGGCGAGCTGGGGCGCGGCGTTCGCGCTGCCCACCGGCATCCCGGCGTCGATCGACAACCAGACGCTGCGCCAGATCGTCCGGCTGAGCCTCGGCGGGCGGCGCGTGCGACTGCAGCTGTCGAATGAGTACGGAACCGAGCCGCTGGTGATCGGCGCGGCACAGCTGGCGTTGGCATCGGCACCTGGGCATGGCCGCGCCGTGACCTTCGGAGGGCAGGCCGGCGTTGTCGTGCCGCCCGGCGCGCCGGTGCTCAGCGACCCGGTGGAGTTCGAGGTCGCGCCGCTCGCGTCATTGGCGGTCAGCCTCTACTTCCCGAAGCCGACCTCGACGCAGACCTTTCATTGGGACGGCCGGCAGGCCGCATCGCTCGCGCCCGGCAACCAGGTGGCCGCCGCGCAGCTCCCACCCACGCCGGGCCTGAGCGCGCGGATCTTCCTCAGCGCCATCGCGGTCGAGGCAGGCGCGCCGCGCGGCAGCGTCGTCGTGATCGGCGATTCGATCACCGACGGCAACGGCGCGACGATGGACGCCGACGCGCGCTGGCCCGACTTCCTGGCCGCGCGCCTCGCGCCGCAGCGCATCGCGGTGCTGAATGCCGGCATCTCGGGCGGCCGCCTGCTGAGCGACGGCATGGGGCCGAGCGCACTCGCGCGCTTCGACCGCGACGTGCTGATGCAACCGCACGTGCGCAGCGTGATCGTGCTGATCGGCATCAACGACATCAGCTGGCCGGGCACCGCCTTCGACCCGCAGCGCAGGCCACCCGAGCTCGCCGAGTTGATCGCGGGCTACCGCCAGTTGATCGCCAGTGCTCACCGGCGTGGCGTGCGCGTGCTGGGCGCGACGCTGACACCGTTCGAAGGTGCCCTTGCCGGCACGCCGCTCGCGGACTACTTCCAGCCGCACAAGGACGCGCTGCGCCGGCAACTCAACGCGTGGATCCGCGACAGCGGCGAGTTCGATGCGGTGCTCGACTTCGACGCGCTGCTGCGCGACCCCGCGCAGCCGTCGCGCCTGCAGCCCGCGTTCGATTCGGGCGATCACCTGCACCCGGGCGACGCCGGGCACCGCGCGATGGCCGGCGCGGTGCCGTTGCCGGCACTGCTCGGTCAGATGCCGACCATGCCCTGAAGGCTCAGGTGCGTGGCGGTGCCGATCACCGTCTCGCCGAGCTTCGCCAGCGAGCCGTTCAGCCCGATCGCGTAGGCCACGACCTTGTCGTCGCCGAGGTAGGCGGTGTAGAGGAACTTGCCGTCCGGGCTGATCCACGAATCGGCCGCGACGCTGTTGATGCCGGCCTGCACCGACGGCTCGAGTGCCGCCGTGGCGTCGAGCAGGGTCAAGGTGTTGCCGTTGATCGCGTACGACGAGATCGACCCCGAGCCGTTGCCGACGAACGCGGTCTTGCCGTCCGGCGTGACGACCAGCCAGCACGGCGCCGCGGTGCCCGGCGCGCTGGCCTGGCCCAGCGCCGCGAGCGCGCCGGTCGCCGAGAACGAGAACGCGTTCAGCGACTGCGTCGAGATGCCGGTGGACAGGTAGACCGGCGACGCCGCCCCCGGTACGAAGGCCCCGGCGAACGGCGTGGCCAGCAGGCCGGCCGACGTGACCGGCGCGCCGAGCGTGCCATCGGCCGCGATCGGGAACGACAGGATCGCGTTGCTGCCGGTGCCGGCGCTGACCACTGCGAAGCCGCCGTCGGGCGACACGATGACCTGCGTCGGCGCGGCCGTCGCGAGGCCACCGAGTGCCAGCAGGTCGTAGCTGCCGAGCTGCGTCAGGCCACCGTCGGCCTCGACCTTGAACGCCGCGAGCTGCGAGGCGCCGCCGATGAAGGTCGCATACAGCACACCGTGGTTCAGCGCGAGGCTGTTCGGGATGTGGCCGGCCGCCGTGCTGCTGCGCTTCTTCAGCGTCAGCGCACCGGTGGTCGGGTCGACCTTCATCACCGAGATCGAATCGTCGCCGCCGTTGACGACGAACACCGTCGAGCCGTCGGGGCTCGCGATGATGCTGTGCTGGCTGACCAGCGAATCGGGCACCGTGGCGCCGGCGGCATTGACCGCGTTGGTGCCGGCGCCGCCGGTCGGCGTGGTCTCCTTGCGCACCAGGGTGCCATCGGCCTGGCGCGTGAAATGCACGATGGCGTTCGCCGTCTCGTTGGTCTCGGTGTAGAGCTGGTTGGCCAGCGCGGCCTGCGGCGGCGGCGGGGCCGGTGCGGCGTCGTCGCCCCCGCCGCAGGCGGCGACGAACATCGTGGCGGCGAGCGCGGTGGCGAGCAGCGCGACGCGGTGGTGGGAAAGCTTGCTGGCGTGGTGCATGTCTGTTTCCTTCGAGTGGTGTGAGCAACGCCAAAGCCTTGGCGTCTCGGTTCGTCGAAGGGAAACCGGCTCACTTACCCGTTGGATGCACCCGTTCCGAAATGTGATCTGCGCGTGATGTTCTGTGCGGCGCGGTCCGGGATTCAGTCCTCGCGACCGAGGTCGCGCACGCTCTGGCGCAGCAGCGCGAGCTGGCCTTGCACGTTGCGGCACATGGGGCAGACCGGCAGGTGCGCGGCCAGCCGCCGCTCGTCGTCGGGCGGCAGCGGCCCATCCTGTTCGGCGCTCAGCAGGTGCGACGCCGCTCGGCAGTCGATGTCGTCGTCGTCGACCGGTTCCGTGCTCATGCCGCGTCCTTGAACCAGCGCAGCTGCAGGCACTCGCGCAGCTGCATGCGTGCGCGGTACAGCATCACGCTGCAGTTGTTGCTGGTGATCTGCAGCTCGCCGCAGATGCCGTCGATCTCCAGCTCCAGCCACTCGCGCATCATGAAGATGCGCGCGAGCTTCGGAGGCAGTTTGTCGATGCACAGCTGCAGCGTGTCGAAGAACTGCGCCTGCTCCAGCGCCCGTTCGGGGTGCTGCCAGGCCGGTGGCGCCTCGCGCCAGTGGCCGTCGGCCGCGAACAGCGCGTCGAGCGCGTCGTCGACGCTCTGCTCGCCCAGCGGCTCGACATGGATCTCGCGGCCGCGCCGGCGCAGCACGTCGATGATCTTGAACTTCAGGATGCCGGTCGCGTAGGTCTTCAGCGAGCTGCGGCCCTCGAAGCGTTCCGGTGTCTCGAGGATGGCCAGCAGCGTTTCCGACACCACGTCTTCGGCCAGGCTGTCATGGCGCAGCTGGAGCTGCGCGAACCGCAACAGCGGTTGGTGCAGGCTCGACAGTTCGGCGGCGATGTCCATGGGGCGCGACTGTATCGCGCCAGGGCCTGTCGGCACTAGAACACGACGCCTGCGTACAGCAGCAGGTTGGCGTACGGCGTGAACTCGCCGCTGCGCACGATCGCGCGCGCCGACGCGCTGCGCCGCTTCAGCTCGTCATGCGACAGCCGCTCGACCGGCACGCCCTGCATTCGGTCGCCCACCTGCTCGACGAACCCGGGGCTGTGCTGCTGCGCCTCGTGGGCCAGCGCGATGCGCTCCACCTGCATCTCGCTGAGCAGCGCCTGCAGCACCTGGTCGAACGACGGCACGCCGCGCGTCAGCGCGAGGTCGATGCACGGCGTGCCCACCGGCACCGGCAGCCCGGCGTCGGCGATCACGACCAGGTCGCCATGGCCCAGGCCCGCCACCAGCTGCGACAGGCCGCGGTGCAGCAGCGGCGTCTTCTTCACGAGGGCGAGAGCGCCGGTTGCAGGTCGCGCGCGAACGGCATCGAATCGATGGTGCCGGGCCGCGCCACGCTGAACGCCGCGGCCTGCTGCGCATGCGCGATGGCCGCGTGCAGCGCCGCGCCGGCACAGCGCGCGGCGGCGAACGCGCCGATGAAGGTGTCGCCGGCGCCGGTGGTGTCGACGGCCTTGGTG